>JAISTZ010000182.1 GCA_031272345.1 Spirochaetaceae bacterium
GTACAAGGACACCCTCACGGTGGTGCTCGCCGAGGACCCCCTTACGCTGGATCCCCAGAGCGCCAACAAGGTGATTATCTGGTCGGTCATCCCCTACTTTTATGATTCCCTCTTAAAAGAAAACCAGGACGGCACCGTCGAGCCCAAGCTGGCGGTGGAGTGGCAGCTCCTCGACGACGTCACCTGGCGGTTCAAGCTCAGGCAGGGAGTCAAATTCCACAACGGGAACCCCTTCACCGCGGAGGACGTGCTCTATTCGTTCCAGCGGGCCAAGAAGAATCCCCTGTCGGCGTCGACCTTCCAGTATTTCGACACGGACAACACCAAAATCCTGGACGACTACACCATAGACGTCAAACTGTTCCGGCCCTATGCCCCGATTTTCAACACCCTCACCAATGCCCGGGGCTTCATTGTGGACAAGGAGTACGTGGAGGAAGTGGGGGACGCCAAGGCCGCCATCAACCCCATCGGAACGGGCCCGTACAAGTTCGTCAGTTGGATCTCCGGCAGCGAGCTCCGGGGAACCCGGTTTGACGACTACTGGGACGACAGGGCCGTCACCCAGAACGTGGTGGTCAAATTCATCACCGAGGCGTCCAACCGGGCGATCGAGCTGGAAACGGGCAACGCGGACATCATCTACGAAATCGACAGCGCCGACGCGGACAGGGTCGAGGCCTTCCCCAACGCCCACATCGTCTCGGGCACCTCCTTCCGGTACCACACCCTCACCTTCAGTATGCAGGACCCGATCCTCAAGGACAAGCGGGTGCGCTACGCCCTCTCCCTGGGGGTGGACAAGCCCGCCCTGGTAAAGGCGGTCTTCGGGAACACGGCGGTCGCCGCCAGCGGCTTCATGCCCCCCACGGTCTTCGCGTATAAAGACACGGGGGTCCTGCCCTACGACCCGGCTGAGGCAAAACGGCTCCTCGCGGAGGCGGGGTATCCCAACGGGGTCACCTTCAAATTCCTCCACGAGGCCCGGGAGGTCGACTTCCGGATGGCCGAGGTCATCCAGAACATGTGGAAGCAGATCGGAGTCACCCTGGAGGACTACGCCATGGAATCCAAGACCTACGCCGCCGGGGGCAACAAGTTCCAGGTGGGCCAGCGGGCGGGAAACGCCGACGAAGCGTCCAACATCCTCATCATCTACGATTCGGCCTTTGCGGATAAGCTCCAGGGGAACGACAAAAAACTCGACGACATGCTCCACAACGCCATGACCCTCTACGATGCGGACAAGCGGGCGGCGGCCTATGCGGAGATTCAGGACTACCTCTACGACCAGCGCTGGTCGGTCCCCCTGGCCTTTACGGACGCCCTCTACGGGGTAAGCGACAAGGTGCAGAACTTCCAGTTCCACCCCAACCAGCGGCTCGAGGTGTGGAAGATGTCGGTGCTGCAATAGGCCGGGCGGCGTCCGGGGGCAGGTATGGTACGGTTCGTTGTAAAAAGACTTCTCATGGGAATTTTTGTTCTTGCGGGGGTGTCTTTTATCGTCTTTACCCTGCTCTACCTTTCGCCCCAGGACGCCGCCGAGACCATCCTGGGCAACATGGCCACCGAGGAAGACCGGGCGATGTTCCGCTCCGAACACGGCCTGGACAAGCCCTTCCTGGCGCAGTACGGCTCGTATCTTTCCAACATCGTGCTCCACGGGGACATGGGCACCTCCTACGCCAGCAAGCAGCCGGTGGTGACGGAGATTCTCCAGCGGTTCCCCACCACCTTCAAGCTGGCGGGGCTGAGCATCATCCTGGCGTCCCTCCTGGGGATAACCCTGGGGCTCGCGGCGGCGGTCAAGCAGAACTCCATCTTCGACAACCTCTGCACGTTTTTCAGCGTCCTGGGGGTGTCCATGCCGAATTTCTGGCTGGGCATGATGATGATTCTCCTCTTCTCGGTCACCCTAAAAATTCTGCCCCCCTCCGGGTTCGGCACCCCCCTGCACTGGATCATGCCCGTCATCGCCCTGGGCATCCACGCGGCGTCCAACATCATGCGCATGACCCGGTCCAGCGTGCTGGAGGTTATCCGCCAGGACTACATCCGCACCGCCAACGCCAAGGGCCTGGAGGAACGGAAGGTGGTGGCCGTGCACGTGCTCAAGAACGCCCTCATCCCCATCGTCACGGTTATCGGCTATGCCTTCGGCAGACTCATGGGCGGGGCGGTCATGGTGGAATCGATCTTTTCCATCCCCGGCCTGGGGAAGCTCATGGTCGACGCCATCAAGGTCAAGAACATCCCCCTGGTGCAGGGCAGTGTGCTCTACATCGCCTTTGTGCTGGTCCTGGTGAACATCCTGGTGGACGTGCTCTACTTCTTTATCGACCCAAGAATCCGCGCCCAGTTCGAGACCTTCCATATAAAACGGGCGGGGCAAGCCCAGGAGGCCGCAAAGTATGAACCGGCATAGCAGCCCCCTCTCCGACGCCCTGGAGCGGTTCAGCAAAAACAGACTCGCGGTGGCAAGCTGCTTCGTCATCCTGGTCTACCTCTTCTGCGCCCTCTTTCCCCAGGCGGTGGCCCCCTACGGGTATGACGACCAGAATTTGCAGGAGATGTTCCTGTCACCCTCAAGGGAACACCCGTGCGGCACGGACAACCTGGGCCGGGACATCTTCAGCCGCATGGTCTGGGGAAGCCGCATCTCCCTCACCATCGGCATCCTCTCCGTGGCGATTTCCCTGAGCGCGGGCCTGGTTCTGGGGTGCCTGGCGGGGTATTGCGGCGAGCGGATTGACAACCTGATCATGCGCCTCATGGACGTGTTCATGGCAATCCCCAGCGTCCTCCTGGCGATCGCGGTGGTGGCGTCCCTGGGAATCGGGTTCAAAAACATGGTCATCGCCATCTCCCTTGCGCCCATCCCCCAGTACGCCCGGCTCATCCGGGGCGCCGTGCTCTCGGTCAAGTACAAGGATTTCGTCACCGCGTCCTATGCGGACGGGGCCGGGGGTCTCTGGGTGATTCGGCGGCACATACTCCCCAACTGCCTGGCCCCGATCATCGTGCAGGCCACCACCAACATCGCCGTGGCCATTCTGACAGCTTCGTCCCTGAGCTTCATCGGCTTGGGAATCGTGCCGCCCACGCCGGAGTGGGGGGCCATGCTGTCGGCGGGCAGGGCCTACTTCCGGGACCACTGGTTTGTGGTCACCTTTCCGGGGCTGGCGATCATGTTCGCCGTCCTGGCGTTCAACCTGTTCGGAGACGGCCTCCGGGACGCCCTGGACCCCAAAATGCGCCGCTGAATACGAAAAAATTCACTGTCAAGGAGGCAGTACATTGATAAAAAAGTATACAATAGCCCTCATTCAGCTCAACACCCAGGACAACTTCGAGGCAAATCTTGAAGCCATAAAAAAATATGTTGACGAAGCCGCCTCCGCGGGGGCGAAGCTCGCGTCCTTCCCGGAGGTGATGAACTTCATCGGCGAGCGGAACGGCCCCATAGTCCACCTGCCCGAGGGGGAGGACGGCCCCACCTTCACCCTGCTTTCGTCCCTGGCAAAGAAATACGGCGTCTACATCCACGGCGGAAGCTGGGCGGAGAAAAAAGAGGGCGACAAAAAATTCTACAACACCACCTGGCTGTTTTCCCCGGAGGGCGCGGCGATCGCCAGGTACCGCAAGATTCACACCTTCGACATCGTGCTTCCCGACGGCACGGCCACCCTGGAATCAGACCGGGTCGCCAAGGGTGACAAAATCGTCACCGCGGAGACCGAGCTGGGGGTCCTCGGGTTCACGATCTGCTACGACCTCCGGTTCCCGGAACTCTTCAGACTCCTCACCCTCCGGGGGGCCCAGGTGATCTTTGTGCCCGCGAACTTCACCACCCCCACGGGCAAGGACCACTGGGAGCCCCTGATCCGCGCCAGGGCAATAGAAAATTCCTGCTACGTGGCCGCCACGGGGCAGTGGGGCAAAAACGCCCGCACCCTGGCCTTCGGGAACAGTATGCTGGCTGACCCCTGGGGAACGGTTGTTGCCCGGGGGCGGGAATCCCCGGGAGTCACCCTGGGGCAGGTTGACCTGGACTACTGCGCCGCCGTGCGGGAGAAGATGCAGACCCTGCAAAATCTCAGGCCGGACGTGTACAGGCTGGAGGAGGTGCGGTGATGGCGGTGGACGCGGAAATCCTTGAACGGTGCAAAAAGGTTGACCCGGCCACCATCGGGCATTTCATCAGCGGCGGCTTCATGCACCCCCGCATGAAGCCCCTGAACCGCTCGTGCAGGGTCATCGGGCCGGCCCTCACGGTGCGCATCCCGGGGAAGGACTCCGGGGCCCTGTACCACGCCCTCAAACACGGTGAACCGGGCTCCGTGGTGGTGGTGGACCGCTGCGGGGACGGCGTCTACGCCTGCGTGGGGGAGCTCGTGGCCTACTGCGCGGAAAAGCGGGGCTTCGCGGGCATGGTCATCGACGGGCCCGTCACGGATTCCGCCGTGCTGGAGCGCTCGTCCTTTCCGGTGTTCGCCACGGGGATTTCCGTGGTCACCACGGTTGTGTACGGAATCACCGGGGACTGGGGCAAGCCGGTCCAGTGCGCGGGGGCGGCGGTGCGGCCCGGGGACATCGTGTTCGGCGACGCGGACGGGGTTGTCGTGATCGACCCGGCGGACCTGGAGCGGGTGCTCCTCCGGGCGGAGGCGGCCCTGGAACGGGAAAAAACCATAAGGAGCTACATCGACGGGCACGGTTTTTTCCCCATGGACATCGACAAGCTCATGGAGGCCCGTGTGCCGGACATGATCGACGCAATCAAGCGGAAAACGTAAAGCGGGGTATAAAAAAATGGAAGAGACCGGCGGGGCCACCGGGGGGGAAACCATACTCGAAGTTTCCGGCCTGGATGTGACCATCCGCAAAAAAAAGGCGAACCTCTTTGCCGTCAGGGACGTGTGTTTTTCCCTGCGGGAGGGGACCACCCTGGGGGTGGTGGGGGAATCCGGCAGCGGCAAGAGCATGACCGCCCTTGCGGTGATGCGGCTCCTTGCGGAGCCGGTCTGCCGCATAAGCCGGGGGGAGGCGCTCTTCCAGGGCAGGGACCTCCGCACCCTGTCACCCAGGGAGATGCGGGCCATCAGGGGCAACAACATGGCCATGATCTTCCAGGAACCCATGACGAGCCTCAACCCGGTGCTCACCATCGGCTATCAAATCCAGGAAACCCTGCTCTGCCACGAAAAAATCAGCCCCAGGGAGGCCCGCAGCCGGTGCGTGGGGCTCCTGGAGAAGGTGGGAATCCCCCTGCCGGAACAGCGGCTCCGGGAATACCCCTACCAGCTCTCCGGCGGCATGAGGCAGCGGGTCATGATCGCCATGGCCCTGGCCTGTCACCCCCGGCTCCTCATCTGCGACGAGCCCACCACCGCCCTGGACGTGACCATCCAGTCCCAGATCTTGTCCCTGATAAATGAGCTGAAAAAAGAAACCCGGGCCGCGGTCATGCTGATCACCCACGACATGGGCATCATCGGGGAAATGGCGGACCAGGTGCTGGTGATGTACGCCGGCATGGTGATGGAATACGCCGCCATCACCGGCCTCCTTGAAGAGCCCCTCCACCCCTACACGGCGGCCCTCATCGACAGCATCCCCAGCCTGACGGAACAGCGGGAGACCCTGCGGGAAATTCCCGGCTCGGTTCCCTCCCTGGACGAGCTGCCCCCGGGGTGCCTCTTCCACACCCGCTGCGCCTATTGCCGGGAGATCTGCCGCACAGGGATTCCCGGCCTAACCAGTTACCGGGGCAGAACCGTGCGGTGCTGGAAATACACTCCCCGGTGGGAAAGGTGAGCGTTGCCATGGGTGAAACCTGTATTCTTGAAGGAATAAATCTGCGGAAATGGTTCCCGGTCCGGGGACAGGGGGCCTGCCTCAAGGCCCTGGACGGGGTTTCCCTCAGGGTGGAGAAGGGCCAGACTCTGGGGATTGTGGGGGAATCCGGCTGCGGCAAGTCCACCCTGGGCCGGGTGTTGACCCGGGTGCACGAGCCCACCGGGGGGACTCTCCTCTTCCACGGCCGGGACGTGACCTCCCTGCGGGGCCGGGACCTGATTCCCTTCAGGGACAGGGTAAAGATGATCTTCCAGGACCCCTACGACGTGCTCGATCCCAGGATGAATGTCCGGGAAATCATCGAGGAGCCCCTGCTCATCCGCCGGGTCTATCCCTCCAGGCAGGGGCGCACCCAGCGGGTGCTCGAAACCATGGAGCGGGTGGGCCTTTCCGAGGACTACCTGGACCGGTATCCCCACGAATTTTCCGGGGGCCAGCGCCAGCGCATCGGAATCGCCCGGTCGATCGTGCTCAATCCGGAGCTCATCATCTGTGACGAGCCCGTGTCCGCCCTGGACGTGTCGATTCAGGCCAAAATCATCAACCTCCTCAAGGAACTGCAAAATTCCCTGAACCTGTCGTATATTTTCATCTCCCATGACCTGGGGGTGGTAAAGCACATCTCCACCCACGTGATGGTCATGTACCTGGGCCGGGTGGTGGAGGCCGCGCCCAAGGAGGACCTCTTCGCGTCCCCCGCCCACCCCTACACCAGGGCTCTCCTCTCGGCCATCCCGGACTTTAAAGACCGGACAAAACAGGGCGCCCCCCTTACCGGGGAGATTCCCAGCCCGATCAACCCGCCCCCGGGCTGCCGCTTCCACACCCGCTGCCCCCAGGCCCAGGGCATCTGCACGGAGCAGGACCCCCCGGCGCGGCCCCTGGGAAACGGGGGATTCTGCGCCTGCCATTTCTGCTGAGGCCCGGCTCCGTTACCTGTCCCCGCGCCTTGACAGTCCGGCCCATGGGGTGTAGAGTTTATTGTACGAGGGTAAGAAATGGCAGTAACCGATGTAAAAGAAAAGGAGTCCTATACCTATGCCGACGTCCTCTCATGGGACGAAGACCTGCGGGCCGAGCTTGTTGGGGGGGAGCTTTTTATGATGTCAGAGCCGACGACCGCCCACCAGGCGGTGTTGGGGGAGATTTTTGTCCAATTGCACCGGTTCCTCAGGGGCAAACCCTGCAAGGTGTTCCCCGCGCCCTTCGGGGTCAGGCTCTTTCCCAAGGCCGACAACAGTGACGACACGGTCCTTGAGCCGGACATCGTGGTGGTGTGCGACCGCTCCAAACTCGACGCCCGGGGCTGCAAGGGCGCGCCGGACCTGATAATCGAGATTTTGTCCCCCTCGACCGCCCTCTACGACAGGAACACCAAGTTCAAGAAATACCTGGCCGCCGGTGTGCGGGAATACTGGATCGTTGACCCTGAGTTTAAGCAGGTCCAGGCCTTTGTTCTGGACAACGGCCGGTATGTCGCGTCGGTCTATGACGAAAACGATGAAGCGCCGGTTTCGGTGCTGCCCGGCTGCGCCATCAACCTGGCCGATGCGTTCTCCTATTTAGGCGAACCCTAGGGGACCATCCGGTCACTCGCCCTTCCCGCAGCCCCCGCACCCGCAGCCGCATCCGCCCCGCTTGAGCCGCCGGACTACCCGGTGCACCGTGAAGGCCAGGGCCAGGAGGACTACCCCCGCCACGATGACATTAGTCACAGGCTTCCCCCTGGGGCTCCGGGGGAAATTCCAGCGCGTCCCCGTGCTTGTTCTCTTTGACTTCGATTCCATCGGCCTCGCTCCGCCTGAGGAGGATCTTGTACCCCAGGATCTGCACCTCAATCGGCCCGCCGAACAGTTCCCGCCGGATGATGAAACCCCTCGTCCCCTGGATGAAGCCCATGTCCGCGAGCCTCCGGCCCACTTCCCGCTCCAGTTTGACCCCAAGAACCACAAATCCCGCGCCGGGTTTAAGTTTTGACAAAATCATTCCCGCTCCTTGTTATCAGTCGCTAACTATTGTACGCACAGAATAAGGGTGTGTCAAGTCTTCGTTTCGCGGTGCCAGGCACATGCGCCTGGCACCAAGCCGTACCATAGCCCAAACCTGCCCGCTGTGATAGACTGTTCACCTGGAGGTACAAAATGGTACGACACCTTGCGTTATTTACCCTGACACCGGAAGCGCGCCGCGAAGGGATAGATGCGGTGGTGGAAAAAATCAACGAATCGGCCCGGCGGATGCTGGGGGAGGTCCCCGGACTTCTGGTTATGGAAGTGTGCCGCAACATTGTGGATGCGCCCCACGACATAGCCCTCTACAGCGAGTTCGACACCGAAGATGCGCTCATCACCTACCGCACCCACCCCGCGCACACCGCCCACAAGGAGCGCGTAAAACCCTATCTGTCCAACAGGGAAGTCATCGACCTGCGGGCGCGGTAGGGTATTCCTCCCCGGCCACGTAGTCCCCGTAGAGCCCCTCGTCCACGCCGCCCGCCCGGCTCACCGCGCTGAGGAAGCGGCCGCTTTTTTTGACAGACCGCTTCTGGCTGGGGTAATCCACGTGGACCAGGCCGAACCGGGCGGACTCCCCCTCGAGCCACTCGAAGTTGTCGCAGAAACACCAGTGGTAGTACCGCTCCACGGGCACTGCGCTTTCGCACAGGGCCTTCAGGTGATCGTAGATGTAGCGGCTGCGGAAGGAGTCCGTTCCGTCGCAGGTTCCGTTTTCGGTGATGTACACCGGGAGGGGCGCAAGGCGGCGGAGGCGTTCCGCGCAGTGGACAATGCCCTGGGGATAGATTTCCCACCCCAGGTCGTTCACGGGGACATGGGGGAAGGTACTGTTTTCCGGGCCTGACACCGCCGAGCGGGTGTAGTAGTTGAGGCCGATGAAGTCGGAGAACCGGGACCCCGCCGGGAGCCGCGTCCCCGCGGGCCGGGAAAAGGGCCAGGCAAAGCGCCCCGTGAACAGGGCCCGGGAAATCGCGTCCTGGAAACACCGGTCATTGAACCAGGCAAAGAACCGGTGCGCCGGATTCGCCCGGTTCAGGGGCTCAAAGACCCTGGCGTGAATCGCGGCCCCAACCTTCGTCCCGGAAAGCCCCATCTCCTTCCGCACCCGGTGGATGAGCTCATAAGCCAGAATGTGCGCCCCCGCCAGGATGGACATCACCCTGAGGGCCCTGGCGAAGGACCGTTCCCCAGGGGGCCATTCCCCGGTCACGTAACCGAAAAAGGCGTACACATTCGGCTCATTGATGGTGACATATTCGTCCACGGCGCTTCCCAGGGCGCGGACGGTCTTCTCGGCGAATTCCAGGAACAGGGGGAGATTTTCGGGCCTTTCAAAGCCCCCGCGCCGGGCGAACCACAGGGGTTCCGCAAAGTGATGGAGCGTCACCAGGGGCTCAAGGCCGTAGCTGCGGAGGAGGGCGGTTTCCTCCCGGTAGTGGTCCAGGACATCCTCCCTGAACACCCCCGGCTCCGGCTCAATCCGCGCCCACTCCACCCCCAGGCGGACAATGGTGAACCCCAGGGATCCCATGAGGTCCGCGTCTTCCTTCCAGCGCCTGTAGTGGTCGTTTGCCCTGCGGGGGTCCGAGCCGTCCTTGATAGCCCCCCGGTCTGCCCAGGCGGTCCAGGTGTGCTCCACCCCGGCCCCTTCGATCTGGGAAGCCGCGCTGGCCGCGCCGATTTTCATTCCGTCTTTGAGTTTGAATCCCCTGTCCATGGTTTGATTATACCACAGGGACAAAAAAAAGGGGCGTCCGGCGGGCGCCCCTGTCAAAGTTTTTTAGTTATTGGGCCTGGGGCCACACGCCGCCGGCGATGGTCGACGTGCCCGCCTTGAATGTGCCGGCCCCGTCACTTACCGCCGCGGTAAAGTTGCCGCCCCCGTCCGAGACGCCGCTGCTCAGCAGGTCGGACGCCTGGTTGGTTCCGCCGAACACGGCCTGGGTATCCGTCAGGTTGTTCAATTTGGTGATGACCGCGCCGTCCCCAAAGGTGAGCTTTGCGCCGTCAGCCCCCAGCACCTTTGTGCCCGTTATGGGCGTGATTGTGCCGGCCTGACCGGTTCCCCCAAAGACGATTTCCGCAGCCGCGCCCAGAGTGAAGGTCTTGGAATCCGTCGTGAACGTGAGGGCCGCCGCGTTGGTTGCGGCCGGAGTAATGGCCGCCTGGCCGCCGCTTTCCCTGGTGTAGGTTGCCTCGTCGCCGGAGTCACCCTTGAGTTCGATGCCGTAGTCCGACGCGCCGCCGCTCTTCAGCGAAATCCCCGCGCCCTTCAGGGTGACGGCGGCGTCGCCGTTTGTCCCGTCGAAGGTGAAAACACCGGCGCTCAGGCTAATCTTGTCGGAGGCGTTCACATCCGCCAGGAGCATACCCTCCCCGGAAATTGCCGTCACCTGGCCGGTCTGGGCCGCCACGTGGCTTGAAACGGAGCCCGCCCCAAGGATGACGACCCTGCCGCCGTTTTTGACGGCCAGGGACGCCGGGGCGGATGCGCCTTGCAGGTTGACCTCGGGGGTTGCGCCGCCGGTAATGAGGACGTCATATTCCGCCCCCGCACCCGCCCCCGCAAGGATGGACGACCTGGACAGGGTGACGGCGTTGGCGTCGTCATTGGCGGAGAGGCTCGTGCCGTCCCCTGCCCGGATCACCGCCGCGCCCCTTGCCTCAAGGCCGGCGTAGCTGTTTGCCGCTCCCTTCACGGTGAAGGTCGCGCCCCCGGGCACGTAGAGGCCGGTGTCGCCGAAGGTTACGGCGGCCCCGGAAGCCGTGAAGCCGGCCCTCGAGGAGGAAGCGTTGTTGTTGCTCAGGACGACGCAGTCGGCGCTGTTGGCCCCGACAGTCAGGTTGTCCCCGGTGGTGTTGCCCGTGGTGATGGTGTCGTCCGCCTGGGTGACGACCGTCGCGCCCGTTGAGGCGTAGGTCCCCGGGCCGAACACGACCTTCCCCGTGGCGATGGACGCCCCGGACTTAACCGTGACCGCCGCGCTGCTGTTGAGAGTCAGAGAGACCCCGGGCGCGGCGGAACCCGCCACGGCTCCCTCCCCCGCAAGGACGAGATCCCCAGGGGCCGCCGGCAGGGTGATTGTGCCCGCGCCGTCCAGGGTCACGGTGAGTTTTGCGCCGCCCCCCGCCAGGGTGATGGCCCCGGTGTTGGCCGCCCCGATGGCCGCCGATGCGGTTGCGGGCAGGGTAAGGGTTGCCGGACTTGCGGCGCTGTTAAACACGTTGGTCAGGGTTTGGTCCGCGCCGCCGATGGACACGGCCTGGCCGTTCAGGTCGATGGCGGAGACTCCGCCCTGGGCAAAATCCGCGGTGACGGTGAGGCCGCCGGCTGCTTTGAGGACGGCAATTTCCGTGTTCGCGCCGATGGTCAGGCTGGGATGGGTCCCGCTGATTCCGACGGCCCCCAGAAATTTGTAGCGCCCGGCCCCTGTGCCGGTGACGTCATCCCCGAAGGACGCGCCGTCACCCAAAACAAAGAGCTGCTGGGCCGCAAATTTTGCTGCCAGATCGGCAAATTTGGCGGCGTCGACCTCGCCCAGGGCGGAGCCGAGAATCGCCATGGGTCCCGTAGCCGCGCTTCCGCTCAGGTCGATGGCGGCCTGGTCCGCCGCGATGGGGACTCGGGTAAAATTCGTGGTAATCCTGTCCGCCCCGTCAAAGTTTTCGGGCACAAGGGCGACGGCGTTTGTCCCCCCAGAGGTGAGGGCGGTTCCGTCAATGATCAGGGTTCCGGGATAGGCGGTCACCGTTGCGCCCCCCGTGCTGCCGGAGTCCACCTGCAATGAGGCCCCCGCCAAAATCCGCAGGGTTTGCCCCCTGGGAATGGTTATGCCGGTCTCGCTGGTTGCGGCCGCCCCCTGGACGACCACATCGAACCCGGCGTCAAGCAGGGTCTGGATGTTGTCGCCGTTGGCGTAGATGATCGGCCCCCGGGGCCCGGAGCCTCCGGACCCGCCCGTTGCTCCCGCGGGGCCCGCCGGGCCCTCGCACCCCAGGGTGATGAAAGCCGCCAGCGCGATCGCCGCGGCTCCGAAAAGCAGACTTCTTTTCTTCATGAAGTACTCCTTACGTATGTAGTAGCCCCGCAAACCGCGGAGCCCGGAAAGCTGCCTGAACAGGGTAAACGCCGGACAGCTCCGTTTACAAAGAAGACAAGAGACCTGTGAGGATATGACTATTATGGGATAAAGAGATGATGACTCTTTTTAAGCAGTACCTATCGAACACGTGAGCCTCTTCTTGAAAAGCCCGGCAGGGCCGGACGCATTTCCGTTTATGCGCCTATCAAAGTAGACTGAAAATTGCTCGATGGCATTTCTCAGCGCTTTCCTAGCTTTTCCTGTCAATAAATATAGTGTGACGGCGCCGGTTTGTCAAGGATTTTTGAAAAAAACAGGAAATTTCAGCGGATTTTTACGGGGACGGCGCTTTTTTTGAGCGGGATTTTGACAAACAGGCGGCCCCGAAGACCAGGGACAGGCCAAGGAACACCCCGGTCACAGGCGCATAGGCCTGTTCCCCCGTGTACCGCAGGGCCTCCGCAGCCGGGGGCAGGGCAAGCGCGGCGATGAGCGCGGGGATGACGGCCAGGGGCGTCCTGCTTCGTAAAGCAAAAAGAAACAAAAACGCCGCGTCCGCGGTCATCAGGGCGTACATGAGGGGCGCAAGGAGGGATTCAAAATAAGCGGCGGGGACGGGGGCGGAGAGTATCCGGTAGGGGACCATCACCGCGTAATAGGACGAAAGGAGCAGGAAGCCGGACAGGCTTTTTTCTCCGGGGTCCCCGGAAAACAGGAGATAGGCAAGGGCAAAAAGGAACACAACCGGCAGGAGGGAGACGGAAAAAAACAGCGGCAGAAAGACCTTCACGAAATCCGCGGGGATTTCCGGCAGGGGGAACACAAAGAGCCACCGGCACAGGCAGACGATAATCCCCGCCCCCAGGCCCAGGGTGATTGCCTGAATCCGGGACGCCCGGTTTTCCGGCGCAAGGCACACGGCGGCGGCAACGGTCAGGGGGAAAACCCCCAGCAGGAAGAGGGCCGTCACAGGAACACCTCCGGTTCGGCCCGCCGCGAAAACTGTGCTTCCAGCTCGTGCTGGTGGTACAGGAAATTTTTGTCCGAAAAGAACTTGGCCCCCCTGGGACAGCCTTTGACGCAGGCGCAGCACTTTATGCAGATCCCCGGTATGTCCCGCACGTTGTCCCTGTTGATGGACCCCATGGTGCAGATCTCCGCGCAGACCTTGCAGTTGGTGCAGCCGTCACTTGTCTCGGGCTTGACCTTGCGGATGTCGATGGGGTTCCCCTGCCGGTCCCTGGGCTGGTAGTAGCCCCGGTACGGGGCGGGTGTTCCCTTTACGGTGATGAGTCCCGGGGATTCCGCTGCGGCAATTTTCCGGGCCGCCTTCCGGGCAAAGTCCTGTGCCAGGGCCATGTCCGCGCCGTCGGGCCGGCCCCTGCCCAGGGTGGTGGAAAAGGAGTGTTCCCCCACAAAGGCTCCCGCCGCAAAGGGACGGAAGCCGCAGGCTGCAAGGATGTCCCGCAGCTCGATGAGGGCGTCGTCGTAGGCGCGGTTCCCGAAGAGCGCCACCGGGACGGCGGCGGCGTTCCCCCCGCGCACAGCGGCGAGGGGCTTGAGGAGCAGGTTCGGCACCCGCCCGGCGTAGACCGGAGTTCCAAAGAACACCAGGTGGTCCGCCTGAAACACGGGGAACCGTTCCCGGGCTTCGGGCAGGCTGAAGTCGTGCACGGCGGACGGCGCGCCGAGTTCCACCGCCGCGGTATCGGCGAGGGCCTCGACGAGCTTTTTTGTGGTCCCCGTGCCGGAAAAATATACGGCCCACACCTTTGTTATCTTCATGGCAGCTCCTTGCCGCGCCGGGCCGCCGGTTTGAACGCCGGGATTCGCGCGCTGGCGCTTACGTCCCAGGGGGACGTTTCCCCCCGGCTGAGGTATTGGTACCCGACCCCCGCCACCATTGCGCCGTTGTCCGTGCACAGTTTGAGGGGCGGGAACACGCAGGTGAGGTCTGTCCTGGCGGCGAGGGCAGCCCGGAGCCGGGAATTCGCCGCCACCCCGCCACCGGCCACAACCGTGGTGAGTCCCGTGTCGTCCACAGCCCGGAAGAGGCTCCGGGTAAGAATTTTCACCGCCGCCTCCTGAAAGGCCGCGGCGATGTTTTCGTTTGTCCGGGGAAATTCGGGGTTCCAGAACCGGTCGAGCTGGTTTATGGCCGCGGTTTTTAAGCCCGAATAGGACAGGCTGCAATGCCCCCGCGCACCGAGCTTCCCCAGGGTCTTCAGGTTCGGCATGGGGAATCTGGCTGCCCTGGGGTTCCCCCCCTGGGCGAGCTTGTCGATAACAACGCCCCCGGGGTAGCCCAGGCCGTAGAATTTCGCCACCTTGTCGAAGGCCTCCCCCGCCGCGTCGTCGACGGTTGCGCCCAGGACTTCGATTTCGTCAAAGCCGGTCACCTTGCAGATGAGGCTGTGTCCCCCGGACACCAGGAGTCCCAGGTAGGGATAGGGGATGTCCCTGTCCAGGTGGGCCGCGTAGAGGTGGGCCAGCATGTGATTCACCGCGATGAAGGGCTTCCGCTCCCCCCAGGCGATTGTCTTGGCGAAGGTGAGCCCCACCAGGAGTGACCCCATGAGGCCCGGCCTGTTTGTGGCGGCGAAGGCGCCGATGTCCGAGAGGGCGCACCCCGCGTCCCCAAGGGCCTTCCGCGCCACAGGGAGGATCCACTCGGTGTGCTTGCGGCTGGCGATTTCCGGCACCACCCCGCTGAATTGCCGGTGAAAGGGGATCTGGGTGGCCACCACCGAGCTGAGGATGCGCTTCCCGTCTTCCACCACGGCGGCCGCGGTTTCGTCACAGGATGTCTCAAATCCAAGGACAAGCATGGGGAGGAGTATAGCATAGAAAGGGAATTTTTAGAATCCCCCGCACTTTTGCCTGGCCTTTCGCAGGTATTGAAGGGGGCCGCCGGGCTTTGGAGGGCTTGACAGGGCTGTTTTTTTTTTCTACAGTTTCTTCAGCAGGAGAGTATCATGCAAACACACGCCAAAACGCTGATTGCCGCCGGAATCACCGCCCTTTTATGCCTTGGGTGCGCCGCAACCCCAGCGGGGGTAACCCGGGTCTCCGTGAACGAGCAGATCGACCTCACCGGCCGCTGGAACGACACGGACGCGCGTACCGTGTGCGCCGCCCTCATCGGCAAGTGCCTGGAATCCCCCAGGGTCAGCAAATTCGTAAGTGACTACAAAGCAAAAAATAAGGGGCGGGCGCCGGCCGTCATTGTGGGGACCTTCCGCAACACGAGCAGCGAGCACATCGACACAACGATTATCTCCCGGGCCATGGAAGTGGCCATCCAAAACGACGGCAGGCTTGATTTTGTCGCCGGGGGGGAGGAACTGCAAGAGATGCGGGCCCTCCGGGAGGACCAGCTTTCCAACGCCAGCGAGGCCACCGCCGCGGCCCTGGGGAACGAGACCGGCGCGGACCTGGTGCTCACCGGGGAGGTCAAGGCAATCGTGGAGACCCTGGGGGGCGAGCAGGTGCGGTCCTACTTCGTAAGTGCGGCCATCACGGACATCGAAACCACCGTCCGCCTGTGGACAGGGGACGACGACTCAATCAAAAAATATATCAAGCGGCCGAAGGTAAAACTGTAGGAAGGGGGCCATGAAAAAAACACACACCGCCGCCCCAGTCTGTATCGCCGCCCTGTCCTGGGTTTTATTTTTTTCCTGCGCAACGAACACGGGATTGTTCAAAAAGATTGACGGCCAGGTATCCGGCGCGTCCTACACCAGGGCCCTCACGGAAATCGAAGACCGCCGGGCAATCCTCTACCCTGAGCGGAACGCGGTGCTCCTGCGGCTCGACCGGGGCATGATCGAGCACTATGCCGGGCAGTACGGCCCATCCTCCGCCGACCTGGAAACCGGGGAGCATCTCATCGAGGCGGCCTTCACCAAAAGCGTCACCCAGGAGGCGGGCTCCTATCTCGTGAACGACAACGCCAGGGAATATGCCGGGGAGGACTTCGAGGACATCTACATCAACGTGTTCAATGCCCTCAATTACTACCAGCGGGGGGACGTTGAGGGCGCCCTGGTGGAAGCCCGGCGTTCAAACGAAAAGCTCAGTTCCCTGTCGGACAAGTACGCCAATGACCTCAGCGCCCTGAGCGCCGAAGCCGGGTCCGCCCCCCCGGATGCCCCCGACGGGAAGGTGCGGTTCGCCAATTCGGCCCTGGCGCGGTATTTGTCTGCCGTGCTCTACCGGGGGAGCGGCCTGGCGGACGACGCCCGGATCGACTTTGGGGAAGTCAAAAACGCCTTTGCCCAGGCGCCGTCAATCTATTCCTATCCCCTGCCGTCAACCCTGGAGGGGGAGCTTCCCCTGGACCAGGGGGCGGCCCGGCTCAACATCATCGCCTTTTCCGGGCTTTCACCGGTCAAGGTTGAAGAAAACCTCCTCCTCCCCCTGCCCTTTCCCCCGCCCCACAACAGTGCCCGCCTCGCCCTGCCCAGGCTGGAGCCCCGGCGGTCCCAGGTGAACCGGGTGGAAGCAACGGCCGGGCAGAACACCTACAGGCTCGAGCTGCTTGAGGACCTGAGCGCCGCCGCCGAGGAAACCTTCAAGGCCAAGTACGCCCTCATCTTTTTTAAGTCCTTTGTCCGGTCAATCTCCAAGGTGAGCGCCTCAGCGGTTGCGTCCGCCGCCGCCGGCACGACAGAAAACAAGAATGCGTCCCTCATAGCGGCTTTGATCGGCCTTGTGGGTCAGGGGTACGCCCTGGTTTCCGAGCAGGCGGACATACGGTGCGCCCGGTATTTCCCCGGCAGGGCCTACGTGTACGGAGTCACCCTGCCTCCGGGCAGGTACACGGTCACGGTCAATTTCTGGTCGGGAAACGCCGTGGTAGATTCGGTAGAAAAAACAATCGACCTTGCCCCAGGCAAGGCAAATATCATTGAGGCGGTGTCTTTAAAATGAAAAACCACGGAACCTTTTTTGCGCCGGCCGGGGTGATTGCGGCAATCGCCCTCCTCTCCTGCGCCACCGGGCCGGCGCCGGTCTCCCAGGCCCAGGGCGGGGAAGCCCCCCAGGGGGAGCCCCTTTGGGTGTCCGAGCCGGAGCGGGTGTACCCGGACAGCGGGTGGGTCATCGCGGTAGCCCAGGGTTCAAGCCGGAAGGAGGCGGAAACCGCGGCGTTGGGAGCCCTGGCTGCGATTTTTAAAGTCGATGTTGAAGCCGTCACCACGGCGAATCAGGCGATGGCCTCGGTGGTGGAGCAGACCGCGGGCAAGGAGGCGGGCTCGTACCTCAAAGCCAATGCCACGGGCCTGGACGTAACGGCCCTGTCCCAGGTGAACGGTCTCATCGGCGTAAAGACCGAGTCCTGGCAGGGGAGCGGCAAGGCCTGGGCGAACGCCCGGATGAACCGCAGGGAAGCCGCCGCCCGGTACGCGGCCCTCATCGGGGAGAGCGAAGACACCATCGCCGCCCTCAAGGCCGAAGCTGCGTCCATGCCCGGCGCCTTCGACGCATACCAATACCTGAACCTTGCGGCCATGCTGGCAGGCGCGGCGGACAACTACCGGAGTCTCCTTTCCGTGCTGGATCCCTCGACCACGGGCAGGAAGGCCGCCTACGGCAGCGCCGGGGCGGTAAAAAACCTCGCCAACGAAGCGGCCCGGCGGGTGGTTGTGGCGGTGTCCGTGCGGGGCGACGAAGGGGGCAGAATCACCACGGCCTACCAGGAGTTTTTTTCCACCCGCGGTTTCAGGACGAACACCGCGGGCAAGGGCACGTATTTCCTGTCGTCCTCCCTGTCCCTGGAGAAGGTTGACCTAAGAGGGAACAGCAACGTGTTCGTCCGGTACGTGCTGAACACCACCCTGACGAATCCCGCGGGGGAAGGGGTGTTCTCCTATTCCGAAAACGGCCGGGAGGGTCATCTTTCGGAGCCGGAAGCCCGGCAGCGGGCCATCCGCAAGGCCGAGGCGTCCATCGGGGAGGAAACATTCGCCGAAAAATTCGACGAATACCTGGCCTCGCTGATAAAGTAGCATATACGCAGTCCCGTATGGGTCTGTAAAAAAAAATTAAGGAGGCAGATATGAAATCTGTCAACAAAATTGCGATTTTTACCCTGGGGCTCTGTGCCCTGGCTTTGCTGTGGGGCTGCGCGTCAAAGAGTGAATCCCGCCGTCCCTCCGCAGAGGACGCCGCCCTGAGCGTCGAGGTAAAAAAAGAAGACAGGCCGACTCTCGTTGACGACAAGGGGGCCCTCTACGGCATACAGACCCCCACCTGGGTGGCCGAGTACATCCAGAACGGCAACAGCGGCGTTGAGAGCATCAAGCTCTACGCGGCCCTCAACTGCTTTGTGGTTGAGCAGACCGACGCCAACAGGGAATTCGCGGTGAACTGGGTGAGCCTCAATGCCAACGGCACCACGGCGATCGCCCAGATGATTGCGGACACCGTGGTTGCCGAAGCCCAGAGCAAGCTCTCCGGCGAAAAGGGCGGGGACATCACCGCCAGCTTGACCTCCGTGCAGGACTCCATGGCCCATGCGTCATTCTCCGGGGCCCGCAAGGAAGCGGACTGGTGGCAGGAGCTCCAGTATCCCGACGGCAGAAAAGAGTGCCGCGCCATGGCCCTGTGGGTGGTTGACCGGAAGACTCTGGGGGACCAAATCGCCCGGAACATGCAGAACATCGTGGATGAAAACACGGCCATGTCCGTGGAACTGCGCGCCATTTTTTCCGACATGATCAAGGATGTCCGTGAAAACGGGTTAATCCGAAGGTCAAACTAGGCGTTTTCCGTCCGTCCCATCTTCATTTCTTCAAAAAACCTGAAAAATTCGCATTTTTCAGGTTTTTTTTTCCAAAAAGTGTCCAAAAACGTCATGTCCCTTACAATAACTAGTGCAGGAGGCTTTTATGGAAAAGCAAAGAATCAACAAGGGGGCCCTGCGGAAGGGCGCGGCGGAGGCCCTCCGGGTTGTCCTGGCGCTGGCCGCGTTCACCGGGGCCTATGTGGCCGCCCTCATGGTGTCCTGCGCCGTCACCGCCGAGGGGGTGGAGCTCATCACCGGGGACTTTACCGCCCCGGAACTGCTCACCTTTACCACCCTGGGGGCCCAAAAAATCGACGTCGGGTTCTCCGAGGACGTGCGCCTGACCGGGGCGCACATCACCACGGCGGATGGGGAGGTGTTTGCCGATGTGGACCGCCAGGGGAACCTGTTTTCCGGGGAACACCAGGTGTCGCTCTCAAAAAACACGGTTGCCGGGGAGCGCTACAGGTTTTCCGGGGTGGCGGAGGACACGAAGGGCAATTCCCTCTCCTTCAGCGTGGGATTCTCCGGGTTCAACGACGAGGTGCCGGACCTGGTGCTCTCGGAGGTGCGCCACGATTACAGCAAACCCAGGGCGGAATTCATCGAGCTCTATGCGGTCACCGGGGGGAACCTTGCGGGAGTCACCCTGCTCAGCGCATACGACGGGGTGGATCGCATCTACGAGTTTCCCCCCTGCCAGGTTGAAGCCGGGGAATACATCGTCCTGCATTACAGGAAAATCCCGGAGGAAGCGGACCGGTGCATCGACGAAACCGGGGACGACAAGAGCCTTTCCACCGCAACGGATTCGTCCCCTTCCCGGGATTTCTGGGTGAATAACAACTTGGCCTGTCTGGGAACCTCGTCGGACGTGATTCTCCTCAGAAAGCGGGCCGGGGGGGAGCTCCTCGACGCCCTGCCCTACGCCAAGTCCGCGCAAACGGACTGGAAAAACGAAAATGTGCGGAAGGCGGCCCAGGAAGCCTATGGGGACGGGAAGGGCCCGTGGCCCGACGGGAGCGGCATAGGGGCGGCGTTTTGCATCGACGGGGCGTCATATAGCTGCACCTTCAGCAGACAGAACATCCCGGCCATAGTAGAGGATGCGGCGGATGGAGTGTATGAAGGAGAACACAGGGGCAGAAGCTTCTGGATGGTTACGGCGGCGAAAAACTTCACGCCGGGGAGGCCCAATTCAAACGTACCCTACACACCCTGAGATCTTGCACAAAAAGTCGCCCCGGGATATAGTAGTGTCCGAGAGGTTAGCTAATGCCCTATTCAGAACCGACAAGACTTGCAGTGGTAGCCTGTCCCGGTGGAGAAGTCTTTGCCGATGAAGTGATTGTCCACCTGAAGCACATGTGCAAACACCGCTTCGGCTTAAAACAGGACGCTATTTCCAAGCGGTACAAGATCGGCAGGGACGAGTTTATCCGGCAGGCCAACCTGCTGAACGACATGCAGACCTCGGACCTCTATGTGAGCAACGTTGTCGATTCCTACCGGCCCCCGGAATTCAAGGTAAAGGCCAAATTCACCTATTTTATGAACGGCGAATTTAAGACCGAAATCCTGGAGAGCATCCGGGGGAAGGACGTCTACATCTTTCAGGACATAGAAAACCACGCCCCCCTGGCGTTGAACGAGGGCAAGAACGTCCAGTCCCTCTCGGTGAACGACCACCTGATGACATTGATGGTCACCCTGGACACGGTGCGCCAGGCCGGGGCCGCGCAGATCACCCTGGTGATTCCCGTGTACCCCTACAGCCGGCAGCACAAGAAGAAGGGCCGGGAGGGGCTCACGGCGAGTCTCCTGGGGCACATCTTCGAGAGCATGGGGGTGGCGCGGATAATCACCCTGGACATCCACTCCAGGGAGATAATCAACACCTTCAGGAAGACCCACCTGGAGAACCTCCACGCCAGCTACCAGATCCTCCGGGAGATGCTCAACCTCATCAAACCCCAGAAGGAGCTCGACGACCTGGTGGTGGTGGCCCCGGACACGGGCGCGGTGGACCGCAACAAATTCTACGCCACCGCCCTGGAAAAACCCCTGGCGATGATCTACAAGGAGCGGGACTATTCCCTGATTTCCCAGGACGGCAAGGACACGAACATCAAGGCCATCAAGCTCCTGGGGGACGTGCGCGGCAAGGTCGCCTTTCTGGCGGACGACATGCTCGCCACCGGGGGCACCCTCCTCAAGGCCATGGAATTCCTCAAGGATCAGGGCGCCAAAAAGGTGATTTGCGCGGTCAGTCTGCCCCTCTTTACGGGGGACGCGGTGGATCTCTTCAACGAGGCGTACAAACAGGGCTTCTTCTACCGCATCATCGGCACCAACGTGGTGTACCACGAGAATCTCAAGAACTGCGAGTGGTACATCAACACGAACATCAGCGGGCTCTTTGCCAATGTCATCGTGCGGGTCCACCACAACCAGTCCCTCAGCAAGCTCCTGGACAACCGCACGATCATCGAAAAACTGCTTAAAACCGAATAGCCATGGCCGTGTACCTTGCAAAGCTCGGGGAGCTTACCCTCAAGGGCGCCAACAAGAGGGACTTTGAGCGGCGCCTCGTGGAAAACGCCCGGTTGGGTCTGGAGAAGGTTGACGCCAGGGTGCGCCTCCAGTCCGCCAGGCTCTACGTCGAAGGACCGGAGGAGTCCTCCGCCGCGATCGAATTCACCCTGAGTCACCTGATCGGCATAACCGGCTGGGCACGGACACGGGTCTGCGAAAAAACCATCGAGGCCATCACCCAGGCGGTCTACGACGAAGCGGTCGCCCGCCGGGACCAGGGGGCCAGGACCTTCAAGGTGGAGACCCGCCGGCAGGACAAGAGCTTCCCCCTGGATTCCTACGGGGTGAACACCGAGGCCCCATCCCGGGTGGTGGACGAGAACGTCCTTGCCGTGGACGTGCACCGCCCGGACGCCCTCATCTGTGTTGAAATCCGGGAGCGGGTCTTCGTGTACTCAAACGCCCACAGGGGCTGCCGGGGGCTGCCGGTGGGCACGAGCGGCAAGGGGGTCCTGCTCCTTTCCGGCGGGCTGGATTCCCCCGTGGCGGGCTACCGGATGCTCCGCCGGGGCATGAGGCTCGACTACGCCCACTTCCACGCCTGGCCCTACACCTCCGACGAGGCAAAACAGAAGGCCCTGGACCTTGCACGGCTCCTTGCCGCCTACGGGTGCGGGGGGCACATCAACATGATCCCCTTTGCGGAGGTCCAGACCCGCATACGGGAGCGAGCCCCGGGGATGTTCTCCACCCTGCTCCTTAGGGTGTGCATGATTAAGGCGGCGAATCTCCTGGCCGCAAAGGTCCGGGCGGAGGCGATAATCACCGGGGAGAGTCTGGGGCAGGTTGCAAGCCAGACCATGCGGAACATGGCCGTCACCGAGGACGCGGCGGAATTCCCCCTCTACCGGCCCCTCATCGGCCTGGACAAGGAAGAAATCATCGAGACCTCCCGGAGCATCGGCGCCTACGAGACGTCGATCCTGCCCTACGAGGACTGCTGTGTGCTCTTTGCGCCCAAACACCCCGCCCTCAGGGCAACCGTGGAAGAGTCCCGCTCCCTCTACGCCGCCCTGGAAGCGGACTCCCTCATCCAGGACGCCTTCGACAGGCGGGAGAAAATTGCCTTGCCGGTTGTGTAAGGTTTGACAAAACCCTCTTTTCCCGGTATCTTTTTTCTATGCTTGAAGACTACAAAATTCCAATAGCAAAACTCAAAGAAAACATCCTCGATGTTTGGGGGCGTCTTTGACGTCGAAGGGCTGGAAAAAGAAATAGCCGCAAAGGAAGCCCTCACCCAGGCGCCGGATTTCTGGGGGGACCAAAAAAAAGCGGAAAAACTCCTCTCCGAAATCAAGTCCCTTAAAAACCGCCTTGAACCCTGGCGGGCCCTTGCGGCCCAGGCGGAGGACCTGGAGGCCCTCTACGACCTGGGGGCCGAAGCCGGGGACAACTCCCTTGAGGACGAACTCAAGGGGGCCCTCGCCCAGGCGCAGGGTGACTACGAGAAACAGCACATCCTGAACCTGCTCTCCGGGGAGGTTGACAAAAACGGGGCCTTCCTCACGATTCACGCCGGGGCCGGGGGCACCGAGGCCTGCGACTGGACCCAGATGCTCAACCGGATGTACCTGCGCTGGGCTGAGGAAAAGTCCTTCAAGACCGAAGTAGTGGACAGTCTTGAGGCCGAGGGGGGGCTCAAGAGCATCACCGTGCAGGTTACCGGGGACTATGCCTACGGCTACCTCAAGTGCGAGGCGGGAATCCACCGGCTCGTGCGGATAAGCCCCTTTGATTCAAACGCCAGACGGCACACGTCCTTTGCGTCGGTGTTCATCTTCCCCGTGTTGGACGACACAATCGAGGTGGACATCCGTCCCGAGGACCTGCGGGTGGACACCTACCGCTCAGGGGGCGCCGGGGGCCAGCACGTGAACAAGACCGATTCGGCGGTGCGGCTCACCCATCTGCCCACGGGAATCGTCGTGGCCTGCCAGAACGAGCGCAGCCAGATTATGAACCGGGCCACCGCCATGAGTATGCTCCGGGCGCGGCTCTACGAATACTACAGGCAGGAAAAAGAAAAAGAAAACGCCAGGTTCGGGGCGGAAAAAAAGGACATATCCTGGGGCAACCAGATACGCTCCTACGTGTTTCAGCCCTACACGATGGTCAAGGACCACCGCACAAAGACCGAGACCGGGAACATCCAGGCCGTGATGGACGGCAAGATAGACCCCTTCATCGAGTCCTTCCTCAAGCTCCAGTGGGAGGGGCTGCTCGTAGCGCCGGGCGCGGACGACGGGGGCGACCTATGAGGCGGGCCCTCCTCTGGCTGCTCCTGGGGGCGCTCTGCGGTTCCCCTGCCCTGGGGGAAGACTGGGTGCTGGCCGCCAGCGCCTTCGTCACCGGCGAGGGGGCGTCCAACCCGGCAAAGGCCGCGGCAACGCTGATTCCCCAGGTCATGCTGGACTTTTTCTCCACCGGCATCGACCGCTCGATCCTCCCGGACGAAGCCGCGGACCGCCTGTTGTACGGTCTGCGGACAAAGCGGCAGGCCCTCTTCCTTGACCTCTCCAAGGCCGTAAAGGACCGGGACAAATTCGTCCTCGGACGTCCCACCCCGGACTCCCGGAAGTCCCTGAAAACCGCGGAGCAAAAAATTGCGGACATAAAGCAGAGCATCCAGGACAACCTGGCGGAGACGGACAAACTCCTGGCAGGGGACCCGGACATCAAAACAGGAACCGAGACAATCGCCCTGTGGAAGAACGACTATTCCGCGCTGTACACCCCCCCGGCGGACAAAACCCTGGGGGCGGCCCTGACGGCGGACAAAATCAGCGGCCTGATTACCGGGGAGATTCACGGGGTAGATGACTTTGCCGTTGTGTCCGCTGCCCTGCACGTAGGTCCCGACGGAAGGGCGTCCCCTGGGGTAACGGAGGTGGGGCGGCTTTCCGAGGCCTCCGCCATCGCCCGCCGCCTTGCCTGGGGGCTCTTTTCGGAACTGGTCAAGACCCGTCCGGCCTACCTGGAATTCGAGATAGGCCCGGAGCATGTCCGCAGCAACATCGTCATCAGCGTGGACGACATGACCTTTTCGTCCGTGCCGGACAACGTGGCTGTCCTGGGGGGAATCCACAGCGTCAGCTTCGCCTCCGAGGGATACCGCACGGAGTCCTTCTCCATGAATTTCGAGGAAAGCAAAACCTACGTCATCCGCGCCCAAATGACCGAAGCCGCCGCGGAATCCATCACCCTGGCCCTCAAAACCCCCGAGGCGGGCTCCTTCTACATCAACGCAACCGAAGGGGGGACGACAACGGCGGACTCCGGAGTCATCACCGTGGAGGTAAAAAATCTGCCCATCTTCGGCAGGTTCGACAGAACCGGCGGGAAGTCCGCGTATTTCTACATCCCCCAGGCTTCAAAAAAAACACCGGCGTCCCAACAGCGCTCCTGGGTCGTCAACCCCAAAAGCAAGGACGTGAGCGCCCAAATCGAATTCAGCAGAAAAATCATGTACGGTTCCTATGCGGCCCTGATAGTGTCCCTGCCGGTGCTTTTCTATACTATGGGTGAATTTGAACAGCGTTCCTACGCCTACAGCCTCATGGCGGCCAACAACGATTCCATCACCCCGGAGACGGCGAAGAAAATCGTCGACGAGGCGAACCTGTGGTACAACCTGCGGAACGCCGGCATCGGCGTAACGGCGGTTCTGGGGACCAATTTTCTGGTCCAGTTGATCATCTACCTGGTCCGCGCCAACGGGGCCCTGCCGGAAAAGGCGAAGGTGCGGTGATGGACACAACCCTCCCCCGGAAGCGATCCTTCGCGGAAAAATTCAAAAGCTTTTTTTCGGGTTCAAAAAAGGCAGCGTTCAACGGCGAGTTCTTCGACGACTGCTGCGACGCCCTCATCGAGGGGGACATCGGCCCCAAAACCGCCCTGGGCCTGATAGAGGCGGTGCAAAAAAACGCGGGGCGCTTCCAGAGCGAACAGGACGTGCTCCTGGCCCTCAAGTCCCTCCTGGTCACCCTGGTGCGGCCCGTTGATTTTGTGGTTGAGCCGGGAAAGACCACGGTTTTCCTCGTGCTCGGGGTGAACGGCGCGGGAAAGACAACCACGATCGCAAAGCTCGCGGGGAAGTACCGGGCCGCCGGGCTTGACCCCGTGATTGCCGCATCGGACACCTTCCGGGCCGCGGCCATCGACCAGCTCAAAATCCACGGGGAGCGCCTGGGGGTGCGGGTGGTGGCCCACCAGAACGGCGCCGACCCCGGGGCCGTGATTTTTGACGCCGCCGCCGCGGTTGCAGCCAGGGGGGGGGGCCTGGTGCTGGCGGACACCGCCGGGCGGCTCCACAACAAGGAGAACCTCCTCAGGGAGCTGCAAAAGATCGACCGGATCTGCGCGTCCAAGGCGGACGAAGGGCGCTACAAAAAAATTCTCGTCATAGACGCCACCACGGGGCAGAACGCCTTCCGCCAGGCGGAGACCTTTCACCAGGCCCTGGGGGTGGACGGCCTGGTTCTTACAAAGTGGGATTCAACCTCCAAGGGGGGCGCCCTCTTCCCCATCGGCAAGGAGCTCGGCATCCCCGTGTTCCGGGTGTGCTTCGGCGAGGGGTATGACGACATCGCCCCCTTCGACCCGGAAGCTTACGCCGATGAATTTTTGGGGCTCAGCGGATGAAACGGCGCCGCAGGATTTTCCGCGCTTCCGCACAATTTCTGCCGGGCCTGTTGTTTTGCCTGTGCGTCCTCTTGGGGAGCGCCCAGGAAGAACATGACGAAGAGGGGGCGTCCTTTTTTGTGGAACCCGCCGGGGAACAGCCCCAGGGGGAAATCCTCCTCGACGCCCGGGGCTCCCTTGCGGGGTTCTTTGAGGACGGGGACGGCCTGTTCATGCTGTCACCCCTGGGAGGTCAAAATTCCCCTGCCCTGAACACGATTTCCAGTGGGGAAACCCGGTTCACCCACAGTAAATACGACGGCTCCATCAGGGTCGTCTCCAAGATGGTGTGGCAAAAAAAAGACGGCCCAAGCGAGCCCCTCAGCCGCACCGAATACCGCTACAAAGACGAAAGCGCAAAGACCCCCGAAACCCAGGAGACCGTCTCGTTCCTGGACGGGGGGCGTGAAAAAATCTACTTCACCGAAGGGGGCCTTCCGCGCCTGGTGCGGCGTTACAAAACCGAAAAAATTGAAAAACCCGCGGACAGCAAGGGTGACGAAGAAGGCGCGGGCGGCGAGAAGGGCGAAGAATCCGGGGAAGGTGAGGGGCCGCCGATTCTCCTGTCCGAGACCCAATACCTCTACGACGGCGAAAATCGGGTCGAAAGGAAGACGGCCAGATTCTTTGACCCGGAGGACGGCGCGCGGGTGACCCGCACGGAAACGACCCGCTACGGGTACACGGAATTTTCCGAAGACCCGGACACGGAGTTTTTCCGGGACGGAAAACTTGCCGCACGGATCGTCCACGGCCCGGAGGGGGAGCGCACGGAGACCCGATTCCTGCCGGGGGAGTATTCCGTGGAGAGCATCTACCAGAACGGCGTCCTTGCCGGGGAGCGGTTCCTCCTGGGGGACAGGGAATTACGGAGGCACGATTACTGATGAAAGGCCCGGCCCGCTTTATGAGTCCCATGAATTTCCGGTGGATATTCTTTGTGTCCCGCCGCTTTTCCCGGGTCGACAGGAGGTCCCGCTCGGCGGCCACGGGCCTGCTCTCGTCCCTGGGCATCTGCTTCGGCGTGATGACCCTGATTGTCACCCTCTCGGTGATGAACGGGTTCCAGCGCTCCTACATCGACAGCATCATGGAGATAAGCTCCTCCCACATCCGCTACAGGGCCCCCTTCCCGGCGGGGGACGCAACGGAGGCGCTCCTTTCCGGCGTGGAAGCCCAGTGCCTGGGGGACCCCTCGGTCATCGCGGCGACGCCCTTCCTGGAAGCCCAAACCCTGATGACCGGCGTGTCGGCCCCGGGCAAGGGAGCCCGGGAACAGGCGGCGCGGATCAGGGCGGTCCCCGGGGACATCACCCGGCGGGACAGGGGCTTCGCCTCGGAGGTCCGCATCATCCGGGGGAGCTTCAGCCTGGGGGAGCCCCAGTCGATCGTGCTGGGGAGCGCCCTGGCCCGGTCCCTGGGGGTGTCCGTGGGGGGGCAGGTGAATCTCCTGGCCCTCTCCGGGGGCGAAGACGTGGCCCTCCTTTCGGGGAACCGGCTCTTCACCGTAACGGGGGTCTTCCATTCGGGCTATGCGGACATCAACTCGGCCTACGCCTTCATCTCCCTGGAGGACGGCCTGGCTGCCCTGGGGGAGTCCACCCCGGTCATGTTCAGCATCAAACTCAGGAACCCCGACAGGGCGGCCTTCGTCCTCAGGGCTCTCCAGGCAAAAATGGGCGGCGCCATCGTTGAGGAAAACGGCGCCCCCCCGCAAGGCCAGGGGACCGGCGGGGTCTGGGAGGCCTGGCGGCACTACAACCGGGCCTTCTTCGGGGCCCTCAGGGTAGAAAAAAACATCCTCATGCTCCTGGTGGTCATCATTTTTGTGGTGGTCGGGGTGAACATCTACAACGGCATGAGGCGGATGGTCTTTGAGCGCCGGGCGGAAATCGCCGTGTTCTCGGCCCTGGGGGGCCGGAAGGACGACATCCAGTCCGTGTTCGTGCTCCGGGGGCTCCTCACGGGGCTCATGGGCGCGATTCCGGGGCTCATCCTGGGGCTCCTGATTTGCGTACAGATCGACGGGGTGTTCATGCTGATTTCGGCGGTGCAGTACCGGCTGTCCCTCTTTGCCGCCATGCTCGTGGATCCCCAGAGGGCCCTGCTGCTCCGGGAGAACCCCATGTACACGGTGTTCGCTTCGATTCCCGCACGGGTCTTTCCCCATGAGGCCCTGGCGACAACCCTTTTCGGCTTTCTTTCGGCCCTGTTCGCGTCCTGGGCGGCGAGCAGGCAGCTCTTTTCTCTAAAAATTGCGGAGGTCCTGCGGGATGAATGACACAAACGAAACGGTCCTGCGAATACGGGGGCTTGAAAAAACCTTTGACACCGGTGCGGACAGGCTGACCATCATAAAAGACCTGGACCTGACCGCCCCGGAGGGGGCCCAGGTGGCGATTGTGGGCGAAAGCGGGAGCGGCAAGAGCACCCTCCTCAACATCATCGCCGGCCTGGACACGCCCACCAGGGGGGAGATCCTCGTGGGGGGCCGGGACATCACCTCCCTCCCCGAGGACGGCCTGGCCCGGTTCCGATCGAAATTCCTGGGGCTTATCTTCCAGTTCCACTACCTGTTGCAGGATTTTTCCGCCCTGGAAAACGTGTACCTTCCGGCGTTCATGGCCGGGGAGGGGCGGAAGAGCGCCCTGGAGCGGGCAAAGACCTGCCTCGAAGCGGTGGGCATGGGCCACAGGATGAACCACATGCCCTCGGAGCTCTCCGGGGGGGAGCGCCAGCGGGTGAGCGTGGCCCGGTCCCTCATCAACGACCCCCGGCTGATTCTTGCGGACGAACCCACGGGCAACCTCGACCCGGCCAACGCCGCTATGATCGGGGAGCTGCTCTTCTCCCTGGCGGGGTCCTACAAGAAGACCCTCCTCCTGGTGACCCACGACATGGAACTGGCCGGCAGGGCCCACATCCGCTACCGCCTCAAGGAGGGCAAGCTGCAAGAGGAGCCCCTCCGGTGAAGCCCGCGTCGTCAATCTTTTTTGCCTTCAAACTCATCCTGCCCAGGCGGGCGGCCTCATCGGGGGGGCGGAAGAGCCTCTTCGGGGCGGTGGCGTGTATCGCCCTGAGCCTGGTGCCCCTGGTGGTGGTGCTCACCGTGTCGGACGGCATGATAAGCGGCATTACCCGGCGGATGATCGGGCTTTCGAGCTACCACCTCCGGGTCTATCCCCCCCAGGACCAGGGGGTTCCCGCGGAGCTCCTCCGGGAGAGCGCGGCGGTCCTCGCGGGCGTGGAGGGCGTAACCGGGGCGTACCCGGAAAAGCAGGGCATCGGCCTTGCGGCGGGGAAGGGCGGACGTCTTGGGGTGACGATTCGGGCGGTCGTGCCGGAGCTTTTTTCCGCCAACAGCGACTTTTCCACCCTCTTCTCGGTGACCGACGGGCAGTTGACCCTGGAAGGGACGAACCGGGCCCTCATCGGCAGCAAAATCGCCGAGGACCTGGGCCTCCGCGCCGGGGACTCCCTCCGGCTGATAACCCTGAGAACCGGCGCATCGGGCGCTCCGATCCCCCGGTCGTCCCTCTTCACCGTTGCCGGGGTGATTTCGTCGGGCTACCAGGAGCTCGATTCCCTGTGGGTCTTCGTGTCCCTGGATTCCGGGGACCTGCTCCAGGGGGCCTCATCCCTGTCGTTCATCGGCCTCACGGGCGGCGACCCCTTTTCAAAAAAACTCGCCCTCACCGCCTGGGAGCTGTCGTCCCTGCTGCCGCGAGAATACACGGTGTATTCATGGGAGGAACTCAACGCGGCCTGGTACGAAAACTTCGCGTCCACCAAGACCATGCTCCTGTGCATCATGATTCTGATCGTGCTGGTGGCGTCGGTGAACATTTCCTCCGCCCTGGTGATTCTGGCGATTGAGCGCCGGCGGGAAATCGCCATCCTCAAGAGCCTGGGGGCCACCTCCGGGGGGGTGTCCTTCGCGTTCCTCCTGGCGGGCATATCCGCCGGAGCCGCGGGCGTGGCCCTGGGGATTCCCCTGGGGCTCCTCTGCGCGGTCAACGTGAACGGGATCATCGGCTTCATGGAAAAGGTCGTGAATCTGGCGGCAAAATTCGCGTACATCCTGGCGGGGCCCCAGGGGAATTTCTTCATCCCCCTGCACCTCCTCGACCCGGCGTACTACCTGGAGCATATCCCCGTGGTGCTCCCCTTCGGGTCCCTGTTTTTTATCGTGTGCGGGACTCTGGTGCTCTCCGCCCTGGCTGCGGTGTTCCCGAGCATCCGGGCGGGCAGGGAAAAGCCCATCGACACCCTGAGGCGTATCTGACATCACCTCAAAAAACCATGCCGCGGGTTTTTAAAATGTCTTCATTGACTCGGGTTTTGAAAAAAAATAAGATATGACAAAAGGAGACCAGCGATGAAAGAACTGACCGTCAGGCCCGACATTTACCGGTTTGAACAATGCGAGGATTTTGCCGCGCAATTTGCCCTCGGCAAGGACGACCTCATCATCACCAACGAATATATTTTTGAACCCTATTTCGGTTCCCTCCATCTGCCCAGTCAAATCATCCACCTGGAAAAATACGGCACGGGGGAACCCACCGACGACATGGTGGAGGCGTTGTACCGGGACATAACCAGGCCGTATACACGGGTTGTCGCCATTGGCGGCGGAACCGTGCTCGATGTGGGAAAGGTGTTTTCCCTCAAGAATATCCATCCGGTTTTAAAACTCTACGACAACATGGACAACCTTGAGCGGGAAAAAAAGCTGGTCCTTGTGCCCACCACCTGCGGAACCGGCAGCGAAGTCACCAACATAGCGATTCTCTCGCTCGTTTCCTTGGGGACAAAGAAGGGGCTGGCGGTGGATTGCCTCTATGCGGATCAAGCGGTGTTGATTCCCCGGCTTTTGGAGAAACTGCCCTTCAAGGTGTTTGCCGCAAGCTCAATTGACGCGCTGATTCATTCGGTGGAGTCAAGTCTGTCCCCAAAACGGAACGGCACAACCCTCCTGTTCGGCTACAGGGCAATAGAAATCATTTTGAACGGATACAGGGAGATAGCAAAAAATGGGCCGGACGCCAGGTTCTCCCTGCTGCCGGAATTTCTCCGCGCAAGCAACTATGCGGGAATCGCCTTCGGCAACGCAGGCTGCGCGGCCGTCCATGCCCTGAGTTATCCCCTGGGGGCCGCCTACCGTGTGCCCCACGGGGAGTCAAACTATGCGGTGTTCATCGGGGTTATGAAAAACTACATGGAGCTCAAACGTGACGGCCCCATCGACAGGTTGAACACCTATATGGCGGCGTTGCTCGGCTGCAAAAAAACCGCTGTGTACGGGGAACTGGAAAAGCTTTTGAGTCACCTTATAGAACGGAAGCCCCTTTCCGCCTACGGAGTCACCCGGGACGAAATCGTCACGTTTACGGATTCCGTGTTGGCAAACCAGCAGCGGTTGCTCGCGAACAACTTCGTCCCCCTGGACAGGGACAGAATCCTCAAGATTTACCGGGAACTTTATTGAGGGAATCTACTCCTTCTTTTGCCGTCCAAGCTTCCGCTTCTGGTCTTCGGGCAAATCCAGCCCCAGGGTGCCCCCGGGGTTCATGATTCCGTCGGGGTCAAAATGCTTCTTGAGGGCCTTGTACACGGCGAATTCGTTCTCCCCGATGCTGTGTTCCAGCCAGGGGCCGAACATCTTGCCGATGCCGTGGTGGTGGCTCATGGTCGCCCCGGACTTTTGAATCGCGTCGAGGATGCCCGCGTGGAAGGCGCGGAATTCCTCCGGGTCGTGCATGATGACGAGGAAGATCCAGTAGAGATTCGCCCCCTGGGGGTAGGCGTGACTCAGGTGGGTCATGCAGATCGTGTTGGGCCGCGCCTTGACGTAGGCGCGCACGTCCCGGTGCACCTGGCTCATGTTGCTCCAATTGACCGTGCACTCCATGGTGTCCATCACCACGCCGAAATCCTGGAGGGTGTCCCGGAGGTAGGGGTCGCTGAACCGGCCCTTCTCCCAGGCCCTCGTGACCGCCCCGGAGAGCCAGACGCCGCCGTATTTCCGCGCCACCCGGGCAGCGTTTTTGGCGCAGTTTTTTGAGAACCCGGCCTCCCCGTTGGTGAATCCCAAAAAGAGGCACATTTCGTCAACCTTGAAGCCCCTGAGGTCGAAGAGGATTTTGAGGGGACTGTCGATCACGTTGTACATGTGGAGCATGATGGAGGTTTCCTCCGGGTCCGAGAGGCGGAACACCGAGGGATTCCCCCCTTCGCTCTGCATGATTTCCCTGGCGGCCCGCTGGCCGGTCTCCCAGTCCTTGAACATGTACGAAAACCGGCGGATCGTCTGCGGGGTGTGGCGGAAGATTTTCAGGGTGACGTGGGTGAGCACTCCGAAGGTCCCCTCGCTTCCCAGCATGATTTGATTCAGATCCGGGCCGGTGGCCTTGCGGGGGTAGCGGTCCGTGGTGATTGTGCCCGCAGGGGTTGCGTAGTCCCCCCCCAGCACGATGTCCTGGATGCAGCCGTAGTAGGTGGAGTTCTGCCCGGCCCCGTGGGTGACGGCCCACCCGCCCACGGAGGAGTGTTCCCAGCTTTGGGGAAAGTGCCCGGAGGTGTAGGCCCGCTCCGCGCCGAAAAGCTGCTGGGCCCTGTTGAGGGTCTCTTCCAGTTTGGGGCCGCTCATGCCGGCCTCCACGGTGATGGTCTGGTCAACCTCGTTGAAGCGCACCACCTTGTTGAACCGGAGGCGCAGGTCCAGGGACACGCCGCCCTTCACGCACTCCACCCCCCTGGTGACCGAGGAGCCCCCGCCGTACACGTAAAGCGGTATCTTCTCCCGGGCGCAGAACGAGACGATGCGTTCAATCTGCTCCTTTGTGTCCGGGTAGACCACCGCGTCGGGCACGTTTTCCACCCGCCTGAGGCGCAGGCGCATGAGGTCGTACATGGTCTTGCCGTAGGCCACCGAGAGCCGGGCATAGTCGTCGGTGCGCACGAAGTCCCTCCCCACGATGTCCCTGAGGGCCTGAATGTGGGAGGCCGGCAGGGCTGAGGGCTTGTCGAATTTGACTTCGTCGAGCCCAAGGTTTTCGCTGTAGGTCCTGAAGACCTCGTCGCCCAGGCCGAACTGCCCCTTGAGCAGCTTATAGAGGGACTCCCTGGGGGCTTTTATCTGATTCGGCGCCCCCCACTTGAAGATTGACCTGTACGAATTGGGCGGCACCTCGCCCTGATACCATTTCGGTTCAAAATCCTTGTATGCGTGCGCCATGGGCACTCCTTTAAAAGCACTAATGAATCAGCTTGTTGCCCCGAAACCGGGACGTCGGAATTTTCCGTTATTAAAACGTCCGCCGGGCCGGTTTGGGTACGGGGATTGTATACTTTTTCCGGCCGAACCGCAAGGCGGCTTTTTTGCTTGACAAACACCAGGGAAGGGGGTATGCTGATGGATTATGGATGATCTGCTGGCTGAAGTCGTAAAGATCCGCGAGCTTTTAGAAAAACTGGCGGCTGGATCGGCCAAAAAGCCAGCCCCGCTTCTGAGAAGGGGATGGGTCATTGTTTTGGAAGTGGCGGCATTCCTGTCCGCCCTGGTGTCGATAATAATTTACGTGATTGATTACTTAATGAGGTACCTATGAACTGGCTTTTAATACTTACACTGTCACTTACCGCTATTTTTACGTTAGCGAGCGTTATTCTCCGTCTGCGGGAAAAGTAAGGGAATTACTGAAAAAGTCAATCGAGACTTTTACAAGAGGGGAACCTTCGCTCCCGTTGGTCGCTCGGTTGAGGAGCAGTGCTACTTTACTTGGCCGCAATTTCGTAGCAACTCAAAGAGTTGCATGTCCCTAGTGTGCCTTGGCGCATTTTCGGAGGAGTCCGTCGATGCAGAGATTTACCTGGGTGAGCCGTTCCAGGGCCAGGGCGGCCTTTTCCGCCGTTGTGTCCGCAAAGTCCGGGGGCGCGCCGTGCTGGAAGAAGAGGGTCCCCACAGCCACGTCCAGGGCCTCCGCCAGGCCCGCAAGGGTTTCGGGGTAGGGCCATTTTCTGCCGGTTTCTATGGCGCTCAAAAATCCCGCTGAAATTTTTGCCTTTTCCGCCAGTTTTTCCTGAGAAAGCCCCTTGTTTATCCTGTTCCGTTTGACGTTGTCCGCCAAAATGCCCCGCAGGGCCGCTCCGTCCATTGCCATACCTAAAACGATTGAAATTTACCCGCCGAAGTGACAAAAATGAAACGCCTATAAGAACAAAAAAGTTCTGTCAGATGAAGAAAAACGATTTTTTTTGTTCTGTTAGGGTGAATTTTTGCCTACCAGGGTTGACTCGGCGTGTTTTTCTAATAGAATGATATTATGCCTGATAGAAAATATCAGATTTCAGGGAGCAGTGCGAGCCATCCCTCTGGGCGTTCCGGGCCGACCTGTTGTGTCGTCATACCCATTTACCGGGAATCGCCCCTTAAAACGGAATGCGCCTCATTGGAACGGGCCGCCCAAACCCTGGCGGACAGGCGGATAATTTTCGTTACCCATGAGGAATTGAATCCCGCCGAATATCTCCGCATACTCAAGCCCTACGGCGTCCAATTTGAATTTGCATACTTCCCCAAATATTATTTCGCGGGGATTTCCGGCTATAACGCGCTTATGTACGCGCCGCGATTTTACGAGCGGTTCCTCGATTATGATTATATCCTCCTTTATCAACTGGATAGTTGGGTATTTTCTCCGAACCTTGACCATTGGCTTTCCCTGGATTATGACTACCTCGGCGGACCGTGGTTTGAGGAAATAAAACACACCATGACGTTGAAGTGGTCAGGATGTTTTAACGGGGGCTTGTGTTTAAGAAAAACGGCGGTGTTTTATCGCCTGTGTTTCGACCGCATCATACAACTCAACAAACGGTTTTGGGAACTCCAAGAGCAAAGACGCATGATGCGTTTTGGCGCGGCAAAAATCTTTTCTTTTTTTAAAATGTTTTTGCTCAAAGCGGTGAACAAACTTTTTAAATCTGAAATTGGCAATGAAGATGTGATATGGACACGGTTGCTCAAACAAAAGGGAAAACTTCCCTCGCTTGAAGAGGCCCTTGAATTTTGCTTTGCTGATTTTTATGCGGAATATGCCTTTGAATTGAACAAGCGGGCATTGCCGTCCTTTTGTCATGATTGGGATGGAATATGGCCGTGGAAATTTTGGCAAAACTATATAACTGCTGCACCGGCGTAAGGTACGTGCTTATAACATTTCCATCGGGCGGCGTTTTGGTGGACGGCAAAAGGTGACTGACCCCCCCCTTGACATTTTCAGACCAGTCTGTTAAACTGGTCTAGTATGGAGGCAAACAAATGGTAGCGCAAAAACAGAACATCGGGGCTTTTGAGGCCAAGACCCACTTTTCCCAGATCATAGACAGGGTCGCGGGCGGGGCGGATTACGTTATCACCAGGCATGGAAAGCCGGTGGCAAAGATCATCCCCTTCACTGATGAGCCTGAGATGACCCGGCAGGAAGCGGTGAAGCTTTTAATCGAAATGAGAAAACGCTATCGC
>JAISTZ010000029.1 GCA_031272345.1 Spirochaetaceae bacterium
CCGATACTTGTATCTCCATAAATGACCGTGCCGCTTCGGATTATTGCGTCATTACCTATAATCAATGTGTGCGGCTTGTTTTTAAAATCGTCATAAAAATCAGAAAGAAATTCACCGAGAATACTCATCGCGCCGATAAAAGACCCCTTTCCAATTCTTACATGGTCCCTGATGATGCAGCCGTAATCAATAAAAACATCATCCTCAATGACCACATCAGTACCAATGATAACGTTGTCCTTAATTACGGCTTTTGATGAAATAGTATTTTTTACTTCAGGCATCGCAAAAACTCCCCGTAATCCCGGATATATTCTTTTTCATCATAATAATCGCTGGCCAGAATGACAAGCTTGCAGCCGTAGGAAAAATGCCGCATCTCCCGCCACATATTTTTGCCGATGTACAAGCCAACGTCAGGACGGTTGAGCCACACCTCCTCCCTGGATGCGCCGTCGTCCAACACGAGCTGGCAGGAACCGTCTATGGCGATAACGATTTGCTCAAGGTTTTTATGCGCGTGTTTGCCCCGCTCTTCTTCCGGCAGGGTGTCGAAGATGTAGTACACCCGCTTTATTTGAAAGGGCACGTTGCGCCGGCTTTCCAGGGAGACGAGCTTGCCCCGTTTATCGCCGAAAACCTGCATGGGGATAAGTTTATAATTCACCGGCCCTCCCATTGATTCAGGGCGCCGATCACCGCGTCAACCTCTTCGTCTTGCAGGACGGGACTCATCGGGAGGCTCAATTCCTGGGCGTGTATCCCTTCGGTTACAGGGAGGGAAAGACCGTTCCAGTCCTTGTAACATCCCTGCTTGTGGGGGGGAATCGGATAGTGGATGAGGGTTTCGATGCCCTTGCCGGAAAGATAGTCCTGCAATTGGTTCCGCTTTTGCGCAAGAACAGGGAAGATGTGGAACACATGGGATTCCCATTCCCCAATGTTGGGCAGGATAATCGCGGGATTTTGTATGCCCCCAAGGTATTTTTTGGCGACAGCCCTGCGGGCTTCGTTATCCCCGTCGAGGTACGCGAGTTTGACCCTGAGAACCGCCGCCTGAATTTCGTCGAGTCTGCTGTTCCGGCCCCGGTATGGGCACACGTATTTTTTTGATGAGCCGTAGTTCGCCAGGGACCGGACAACCGCGGCAAGTTCCCCGTCGTCCGTGGTGACGGCCCCGGCGTCCCCCAGGGCTCCGAGGTTTTTTCCCGGATAAAAGCTGTGCCCCGCGGCGTCTCCGAGGGAGCCGGTTTTTCTGCCGTGATAGAGGCACCCGTGGGCCTGGGCGTTGTCTTCGATGAGCAGGAGCTTATGCGCCCTGCAAAGTTCCGCGATTCCCTCGGTGAAGGCGCAGCGTCCGTAGAGGTGGACTATCATAACCGCCCTGGTCTTTGGGGAAATCAGGGATTCTATCCCTGTGCCGTCGATCTGAAAGGTGGCGATGTCCGGCTCCGCAAGCACAGGCACAAGGCCGTTTTCCGTAATGGCCAGGATGCTGGCGATGTAGGTGTTCGCCGGGACAATCACCTCGTCCCCAGGCCGCAGCCGGCCAAGCTCGATATAGGCGCGGAGAATCAGCGCGAGCGCGTCAAGCCCGTTGGCAACCCCCACCGCATGGCGCACACCCAGGTACCGGGCGTAAGCTTCTTCAAACAGCCTGTTTTCTTCCCCCTGCACATACCGCCCGGATGCAACCACCCGGTCTACCGCCCCATGGATTTCGGCGGCGTATTTTTGGGTGACTGCTTTTAGCGAAAGGAACGGGACTGCCGGACTCATATTCCCCTTTTATACACCCCCGCCGCCGGTTGTGTCAACCCTCCGCAGCTTCTTGAGCTCCCGCAGGATCATGACCAGCGTAAGGAGGGACGAGAACCCGTCTGCCACGGGCGCGGCGGACACCACACCCCAGAGGCCCCAGATTTTGCCGAAGATCACCATGCAGGGAATCAGGGCCAGGCACTGCCTGAGGGTGGTGAGGAAGATTGAAGTCTTGGGCCTGCCGGTTACCACGAAGAAATTCGACGAGACCACCTGGAAGCCCGCCAGGGGGAGGAGGAGGAACTGGGTGCGCATGGCTCTGGGCGCGAAGGCAAGGAGCTCCCGGCTCCCCGCCGGGGCGAAGAGCCGCACCAGGGGGACCGGGAAAAGCTGAGCCACGGCAAAGCCCGCGGAACAGATAACCACCGCCGCGGCCACGGCCGAGCAGTAGGCCCGGAAGACCCTGCCGTATTGTTTTGCCCCGTAGTTGTACCCCAGGATGGGCTGTGCCCCCTGGTTTATGCCGAACACGGGCATCATCACGAACATCATGATCGACTGGTTGATGTTCATCCCGGAGAGGGCGATGTCCCCCCCGTTGGCCACCCCCAGGGCGGCGGCCCCGTACCAGCCCATGCTCGTGTTGTAGAGGAGCTGCACCCCCGAGAGGATGAATTGCAGGAGGAACTGGGCGGACCCGAAGGTCATAATGTTGAAGACGATGCGGATGGAGGGCTTAAAGGACGCGAGCCGCAGCCTGATCACCGCCCTTTTGCTGAAACTGAAGGAGAGAATCCATATCGCCGCGGCGAGCTGGGAAATGATTGTGGCCCAGGCGGCCCCTTCCACCCCCCATCCCAGCACGAAAATGAAGACCGGGTCGAGGATCATGTTCATCCCGGCGCCGATGAACATGCTTATCATGGTGATCATGGGGAAGCCCTGGGCCCTGGTGCAGTGGGAAAACCCGAAGCCCACCATGGCGAAGACCTGGCCGTAGAGGATGATCCGGTAGTAGGACCGGGCGTACCCGATGGCCGCGCTGCCCTCCTGCGCGCCGAGGAGGGACAGAATCGGTTCCATGAGGAGCAGCTCCGCCGTCATCAGGGCCAGACCCGTGCCGATGAGGAGGAAAAAACAGTGATTCAGGGCGTTTTCCGCCTCTTCCCGGCGGCCCTGGCCCAGGCGTATGGAGATCATGTTCGCCGAGCCGATGCCGAAGAGCATGGCAAAGGCCATGGAGATGGTCATGAGCGGCAGCACGAGTGACAGCCCGCCCAGGGCCACCTCGTTCACCCCCCGGCCCACGAAAATTCTGTCAACCACGTTGTAGAGGGCGTTCACCACCATGCCGGTAATCGCCGGGATGGAGAAACGCAGTAAAAGCTTGCCCACCGGCTCGGTCCCCAGGCGGGACGCCGCGTCGCCGCGCCCCTGGGCCGGCCGGGAAAGCTGTGTGTCGTCTGTATCAGTCACATTGTCTCCTTAAAGGGAGAACTATACTGAAAAAACATTCCCTATACAACTTGAAAAAGCGTCTTTTGTGTGATAGGGTGACTGGAAAAGAAATCTAAGGAGACCCTATGAGTTTTACTGAAAAAATGAAAGAAAAGGCTAAAAAATTGCAGAAGCGTATAGTCCTCCCCGAGGGGAGCGAGGAACGGACCATCGGGGCCGCGGTTCAGCTCGTCAAGCAGGGACTTGCCAGGGAAGTGACCCTCCTGGGGGCCGAGGCGGAGATCCGCAAAAACGCCAAGGGTGCGGATTTAACGGGCATACGCATCATCAACCCGGAGACCTCCGAGTGGAACAGGGACTTTGCGGCGGAATACTACGAACTGCGGAAGAGCAAGGGCATGACGGCGGAGCAGGCCGCAAAGGACATCAGGCAGTTCCTGCGGTTCGGGGCCATGATGGTGCGCACCGGCAAGGCGGACACCCTGGTCTCCGGGGCCCTCTCGGCCACGGCGGATGTGCTCCGGGCGGGGCTCACCATCATCGGCACGGCCCCGGGCACCAAGACCGCCTCCTCGTGCTTCGTCATCGACACCCACAACGACCAATGGGGCGCCGGGGGCCTCATGGTGTTCGCGGACTGCGCGGTCATCCCCGTGCCCACGGCGGACCAGCTCAGCGACATCGCCATCGCGTCGGCCAAGTCCTTCAAGGGCCTTGTGGGGGCCGAGCCCGTGGTCGCCATGCTGTCCTTCTCCACCAAGGGCTCCGGGGGGAACAACGAAAACGTGCTCCGGGTGCAGGAGGCGGTCAAAATCACGGCGCAAAAGGCCCCGGACCTCGTCATCGACGGGGAGCTCCAGGCGGACGCGGCCCTGGTTCCCTCGGTCACGGCCCGGAAAGCCCCCGGAAGCCCCGTCACGGGCAGGGTGAACACCCTGGTCTTCCCCTGCCTGGACGCGGGGAACATCAGCTACAAGCTCGTGCAACGCCTGGCAAGGGCCGACGCATTCGGGCCCTTCTTGCAGGGTTTCGCCAAACCCCTGAGCGACCTCTCCAGGGGCTGCTCGGTGGACGACATCGTCACCACCGCCTGCGTCACCATGGTGCAGGCTGGAGGAATATAAGCCCTGTCGAGTTTTTCAGCGTGTCCCTAAGGAATACTCGCAGCCGCAATAGGTCTGCCGGTACAGGCCGTAGGCTTTCGACAACTCCAGGGAGCGCTTGTACCCGTCCCGCTTCTTAAAATCGGCGCACAAAAAGCGGACCGGGGCACATTGGGCTTCCAATTCCAGGCCGATGGCGTTGATTGCCCGGGCGTCCTTGCGGGGGCTCAGGGAGAGGGTCGTCGTTACCGCGCCGATTCCCCGGGTTTTTGCATAGCCGAAGGCCGCCCGCAGCCTGAACCGGCAGCACCGGCGGCACCGTTCTCCCCGCTCACCCTCGCCCTGGAGGGAGGGCTCCTCCCTTACCCCGGTTTCCCGGTAGAACACCTCCGGCTCGTAGGGCCCCTCGACCACGGGAAATTCCGTGTTTTCCGCGGCAGCAAGGGCCGGGGCGAAGGCCCGCAGGACCGAGAGGCGCTTCTCGTACTCCCGGCGGGGATGGATGTTCGGGTTGTAGAAGAACAGGGTGATGGTGAAGAACGGGGCCAGCCGCTCGATGACCGCGGAAGAACAGGGGGCGCAGCACACGTGGAGGAGCAGGTCCGGGGGCTTTCCGGCGGCGCCCCCGCCCCCGCAAAGGGACTCTATCTGGGAACGCATCACCCTGTCGTAGTTGATCGGACTGTCATTGTGCGGGAAATCTTCCATGGCGAAAACTGGGCGCTGAGGGGATCGGACCCCCGACCTTCTGGGTGTAAACCAGACGCTCTCCCAGCTGAGCTAAGCGCCCCTGGAAAAATAGCGACAATAGGGATCGAACCTATGACCGAACGGATATGAGCCGTTTGCTCTACCGACTGAGCTATGTCGCCGTAACGGGAAAAACCTATCCCAGAAAAAAAAAAGAGTCAAGTGGTTGCCGAACATTGCCGCGCCTCCGCATGGTACAGGGGGAGGTAGGAGTCCGCCAGCACCCGGTCCCAGGAATAGTGTTTTTTGACGTACCCGGCGGCCTCCCTGGCGATGGCGCGGTATTTTGTTTTGTCCCGGAGGAAATCCTCGGCCAGGTCCCTAAGGAGGGCCCCAAGGGTCTGGGGGTCGTTTTTTTCGTACAGGAACCCCGTTTTTTGGTGGATGATTTTTTTTAATCCCCCGGTGGCGTGGGCAACCGGAATCGCGCCGAACAACTGGGCTATCAGGTCCTCCAGGCCGCAGGGCTCGAAATCGCTCGGAAGGACAAAAAAGTCCGACGCGGCGGTGCAGTACCGGGAGATGAAGCGGTCGTACCCCCGGAAAAAGACCACCCTGCCGGGAAACCCCTCCGCAAGGGCGATGAGCCGGTCCTCAAGGCCCCCTTCACCCTGGCCGCAGAGGGCGAAGGCAACGGGGAGGCCCTGGGAAAGGAGGGATTCCGCGGCCCCGGCGAGCACACCGATGCCCTTTTGCTGCGCCAGCCGCCCGTGGTAGCCGAAGAGGACGGTCCCCGGCGGCCCCTCAAGGAACCCGAAAACATCGACAGCCCCGCCGGAAAGGAACTCCCGGATGGGCTGCTTCCCCTCCCGAAGGGCGCACTGGGCAAAGAAGAGGTCCCTGCACGTCTCCTTCCCCGCGAATCTGCCCGCGGCCGGGTCGTAGGCCGCCGGGAGCAGGGACGCCCGGGGTTTTCTGGTGTCGTATTTGGCGGGATCGATCCCGTTGGTGATCCCCGTGATGGAAATGCCCCGCGCGGCAAAGGCCCCGGCAAGGCCGTCACTGTGGTCAGGCCCGCACCCCAGGAGCTCTTCGGCGTACCAGGGGGACACCGTGAGGAGCCGGGCCCGGCTTGCGGCGAGGAGGTAGGGTTCTACCCGGCGCCCGTTCATGCCTTGCGCCAGGACCTCCTCCGGGAGGGCCGTCATGGTCCGGGCCTCGTCCAGGGAGAAAAACTCGTGGTGATAGCTGGGGCCCGCGTTGTGGATGGACACGGCGAAGGCCGTGGACGCAAAAAATTCGCGCACCCCCGGGGTTTCGGCGGCGAACACGGGAGTCAGGGCCGTGGTGGCGTCGTGGCAGTGCACGATGTCCGGGGCGCGGGCCTCTGGAGAAAGCCGCAGGAGGTCCGTATATGCGATCACGGCCTTTTGAAAGACCACGTTCACGGCCTGGGCGTCGGTAAAACCCTGCCCCCGGACGTGGGAAGGATTTTCTTCTTCGTCCCCGGCGGTGTAGGTGTACACGCTCCGGCGGTGTTCAAAGACCGGGGATTCGGCAAACACCATCCTTACCCCCCGGAAGAGGCCCGAGGAAAAGGACACGGGGAACACCGTATCCCCGGCCTGAACCTCCGTGGAAAGACCCGCGGGGGCAAGCCCCTCGATGAGGGACAGGTTGGAGAAGGAATACCTGGGAATGAAGGCGGTTACGGCATGTCCCCTGGCGGCCAGGCCCTCGCACAGGGAACACACGATGTTCTTTACGCCCCCCGCCTCGGCTATCTCCGCGTATTCACGGCAGACAAACCAGAAGACAAGGTGTTTCTTCCCCGGTCGCACCGGCGGGCCTACCGGCTTTCCGCCAGATCGGGGCGGAGCTTTTCCGCCCCCCGGACATAGACGTGCCGGACCGCCGTCCCCCCTGGGAGGTACGCCGTGACCAGAACCCGGATTATCCCCGGAGGCGCGCCCTGGATGTCCGGCTCCTGGGAACAGAAGAGGGCCCACCCCGCGGCAGGTCGCCCCAGGGAGGACTTCCTGAGCGCCCCGGCGGGATTACAGGCGGTAAGGTCCCCTGTGACCGTAAACTGGACCGAAACGACCTCACCGGGGTCAACATTGTTAAGCCCGAAGAGGCGGGAAAAAAGCTCGTCCACCGCTTCGGTAATATCCTTTTCTGTGTTGGAGGCGGAAACAGCCCCCCTGATGCCGTACAACCGTTTGTTCATCATTGAATTGGTATACCACGGAACAACCGGCGTGTCTAGGGGCACGCTGAAGGACTTCGAGTTTTTCAGCGTGCCCCCAAAGGGTCCCCCTTCCGGGCGAAGATGAATCGTTCATAGGCCGCGATGGCCGCCCCGATGGCGATGTCCCCCACGACTCCCCTGCCCCCCTGGTCGTTCCCCTCCTGGACGTACAAAAACCGCAGTTGGTTCTCGATGTCCCCCAGGGTGCACAGGCCCGAGGAAAATCTGCGCTCCAGGCCCCGGGTCTCGCTCTCGAAGACCTCGGCGTATTTTTGTTCCCGCCAGTCCCCCTGGGTTGTCATTGGTGTTGACGAAGGCCCGCCCGGGCTATGAATTCCGCGGCCTCGTTTTCTTTGTCATAGGTTGCGTAAAAGTAGGGGGTCTCGGCGTTGAATTCCCCCGCGCAGGTGTCAACCATCTTGTAGGAGGCGTTGATGTGGGCCGTCCTGTGGGCCCGCCGGGCCGCGGCCGCCGCGGCTTCCAGGGCGAGCTTTCCCATGGAACCGGGGATGTGAACCCCCGAAAGGGACTCGATGAGCTTGTCCGGGAATCCCAGGTTCTTTGCGTCCAGGTAGAGGCCGGGGGGGATTTCCCCGGAAGCATCCTTGACCGCGGAAAGGGTCTGCTCCATGCGGAGGAGGTTGTGCACCTTGGCGAGGAACCAGGGGTCGATTTTGGTGATTGCGTGGATTTCCCCGATTGTCATGCCCCGCCTGAGGGCCTCGTAGATGGCAAAGAGCCGCTGGTCCGTGCACTCCCCCACCCGCCTGAAGACCTCCTCATCCGTCTCCCGGGTAAAGGCCGGAAGGATGAGGGAATCCAGGGAGATTTCCGCCCCCCGCACGGCCTTCATCAGGGCCTGCTCGAAATTTACGCCGATTGCCATCACTTCGCCGGTGGCCTTCATCTGGGTGCCCAGGGTGCGCCTGGCGTAGACGAATTTGTCGAAGGGCCACTTGGGGAATTTGACCACCACGTAGTCCAGGACGGGCTCGAAGCAGGCGGCGGTCTTTTTGGTGACCGCGTTGGGGATTTCGTCCAGGGTGTAGCCGACGGCGATGAGGGCCGCCACCTTGGCGATGGGATACCCCGTGGCCTTGGATGCCAGGGCCGAGGACCGGGAGACCCTGGGATTCACCTCGATAACCGCGTATTCGAAGCTGTCCGGCCTGAGGGCGAACTGCACGTTGCACCCCCCCTCCACCTTGAGGGCCGAGATGATGTTGAGCGCCGCGGTGCGGAGCATCTGGTACTCCTTGTCCGCCAGGGTGACCGCCGGGGCAATCACGATGCTGTCCCCGGTATGGACTCCCACGGGGTCGAAGTTTTCCATGGAACACACGGTGATCACGTTGCCCCTGGCGTCACGCATCACCTCGAACTCGATCTCCTTCCACCCGGAAATGCCCTTTTCCACGAGAATCTGGTGGATGGGAGACCGGTGGAGGCCGTTCCGGGCGATTTCTTCCAGGGCGGTTTGGTCAGCGGCGATGCCCCCGCCGGTGCCCCCCAGGGTGAAGGCGGGCCGCACGATCACCGGGTAGCCTATCTCCGCTGCAAAGGCCAGGGCGTCCTCCGCCCCGGTGACCACTTTGGAGGGAATCACCGGCTCCCCGATGGATTCCATGGTGTCTTTAAAAAGCTGCCTGTCCTCGGCCTTGTCGATCGTGTCGGGCCGGGCTCCCAGGAGCTTGACCCCCATCTGGTCCAGGAACCCCTCCCGGGCGAGCTGCATGGAAAGGGTCAGGCCCGTCTGCCCCCCCAGGGTGGACAGCAGGCTGTCGGGCTTTTCTTTCTCGATGATCCGCTTGACGGTCTCCGCGATGAGGGGTTCGATGTAAATCGCGTCCGCCATGGAGCTGTCGGTCATCAGGGTTGCGGGGTTGGAGTTCGCCAGCACCACCTTGAGGCCCTGCTCCTTGAGGGCCTTGCAGGCCTGGGTGCCGGCGTAGTCGAACTCGGCGGCCTGGCCGATTACGATGGGCCCGGACCCGATGACCATGACTTTTTTGATTGACGGATTTAAAGGCATGGGGAGAGCATACATGAAGGGGGGGGATTAGTCAACAAAGGGCCTAATTGAGCAGCTTCTCCAGGGAAGCGCTCAGCTCCAGGGTGTGTTCGTCGTTGGGGTTCAGGGCCACCACCTGCTTGAGGTAATACTGGGCCTTGCGGTAGTCCTTGTGGGTGAAGTAGTAGGTGTACATTTCCATGAGGGCGTCCGAGTTGCGGGGATCCGAGGTGAGACTCAGTCTCAGGTCGTTCAAAATTTCAGACCCATCCGCGCCGAGGAGGCTCCGCTGCCAGTAGAGGAAGCTCTTCATCGAGGGCTTGGCGGCGCTGAGCCAGGTGTTGATGAGCCCAAGGGCACGGATTCGCTCGCCCTGGGCCACGAGCATTTTGATGTACACCTGCCGCACATCGTCGTTTTCGCCGTCCCTGGCGTAGAGGGATTCCGCCATGGAGCGGGCCTCGGCGTTGTTCCCCAGGGCGAGGCAGATAACCACGTGGGTGATGCTGTCCCCCAGGGATGGGGATTGCTTCTGGATGATCACGCTGGACCGGTAGGCGTCCATCCACCGCCGCTTGGACACGGCGTCGGCAACCACGATGGCAAGGGCCGCGGGGTCGTCAGGGGTCTTTGCGAGAATCAAATTGGCGTAGTCCCCGGCGGTTCTTCCGGCGATCCTCCTGCCCGCGGCGCCGGCGAGTTTTGCCGCAAGGAGAATCACCTCGCTGTCGCTGGGGTAGAGGGAGAGGGCCTGCTCCACCGTGGCGATGGCCGCGGGGGTGTTCTTGTTCCATCCGCTCTGGATTTGAGCCCGGAGGAGGAGGTAGTCCCTGGAGGTGTTGTCCGTGCGGGAATAGGCGTCCAGGAGGGAGGCGGCCTTGATGTATTCCCCCGTAAGGATGAGGATTCGGGCCCGGAAGAGGAGGTAGTAGGAGTTTTCCGGCTCCTGCTGGAGCACCCGGGCCACGTATTCCCCGGCCTGGGGGTATTTTTTTTGGGCAAAGGCGATTTCCGCCGCAAGCTTGAGGGCCTGCACGGAATCAGGATAGGAAGACAAGAGCCGGGCGGCGGCCTGCTCGGCCTCGGAGAGCCTCCCCAGGCCGTAGAGGGAGGACGCGAAGGCCAGGCGGACCTCGAAGCAGGTTCCGTCCAGGCGGAGAGCTTCCTGGAAATATTTGAAGGCCCCCTCTCCGTCACCCTTCTTTTTGCAGAGGATCCCCAGGAGGTAATTCACCAGCACGGAATCCCCGTTCAGGTTCAGGGCGGCCTTGAGGTCACCCTCGGAGCGGGCGTAGTAGTCGTTCCTGGTGGACGAGGTGAGGAGGATGAGGGAAGGGAGAAGGTCGGTCAGGAAATCGACGTTCCCGGTGCTTACGTCATAGATGCCCAGCCTGACGGAATCGAGGGCCCCGGTGTAGGCGTTTTTTTCGGTTACCGGCGGTTTGTCCTGGATAGGGGGGCTCGACGGCCAGGCCAGCCGGGTGACCTCCGCGCAGACATTGAGCAGCACACTTTCCGGGAGGGAATACCCGCCGCCGCTCTTGTACAGGGAAGAGGCCGCCCGGCGCAGTTGAGCCGGGGACCCGATTTCCACGGCCCGGAGGGTCTCCTTGGGGATGGAAGCGAAGAACGAACTGGGCTCGATTTCCGGCACGTCAAGCCGGGTTACCCCTGGGGGAAGGGGGATGTGCTGGGCCCCCGCCGGGGGAGCGGCCTGCCCCTGGGTTCTGCCCTGCCCAGTCCCGCCGGACACGGGGGGTTGGACCGGGGGGCTGGAGGCGCATGACAGAAGGCACATCGAAACGACGATACTGAAGAAAGCGCTCTGCCCCTTAATCATCCTCAGCCCCCCGGTGGTTGTCGAAATCATCCACATCATCCAGGAGGGCCGCGGTTGCCCCGGCAATGGCTGAACGGGAAAAGAACAGCGCCACCAGCACGATCCCCGACAGAATAAGCCCCAGGGGAAGCCACCGGGCCGCAAAGGAAGCCAGAGTTTCCTGTATGGTATTGGTGGAAAAAAGCAGGAACACCATGCCCAGGATGATGAGAAGCACCGCGGGAATCATGTAGGAGATTCCCAGGCGGCGTTTGCCGTAAAACCCCGAACCGATCAGGCAGATCCCGCTGAAAAACACGAAGAGGGGCCAGAAAGCGCCCAGCCCGTTGGGGAGAATCTTTGCCTCCGAAGTAAGAAGGAGCAGGCCGGACATGAAGCCGAACAGCCCCAGGAACACCACGTAGCTTTTGCTCCGGCGGGTAAGCGCCCGGTAGAGGACGATTCCGCAGAGGATCACCAGGGCGGCGGGGGGTATGGTGGAATAGCCGAAATGGAACTCCGCAAAGGCGGCGACCAGCAGGAAGGCCCCGGCAATGAAGCTCCCTATGCCCGCTCCGAGAATTTTACCCTGGACCAGGGAAAGGTTCTGGTGTTGTCTGGTGTCCTGCCGCCTGTCGCGCATATCAACACTATTATACACCAGGAAAGAAATCTTGCCAAGATCTTTGCCCTATGATATGATGGACCATGCGCAAAATTCTTTGCATCTGCCTTGTCCTGCCCCTCCTTGCGTGTTCCTGCGCCAAATCCGGAGCCGTTCCATCAGGAAAAAAAGACGACACCCTGGCGCAGTTTTCCCGGATTCTCCAGGAACAGAATCTCAACAGGGAAAGCCGGTACACGGCGATCCACGGAATCGCCGAGTCCTACCTGGCGGCAAAGGACTACTACAACCTGATTTTGTTCTTGACCGAGACCGTGGAAAAGGACCCCGGGGACATGTACAACGCCTACTGGCTCCTGATGACCGCCTACGCCTACATGGAAACCGGGGCCCTGCCCTTTGCGGAATACTATTTTGAGCGGGTCATCGAGACCTGCGGGGACCTGCTCATCGGGGACCGGTCCGCCCATTTCCTGTGTTTGCAGAATCTCATAAAAATCAGCGGGAACCACCAGAACCGCATCTCCTACTTCAACCAGTTGATTTCCCGCTTCCCCGAGGAGGTGAACCGGACCGAACTCTATTACCGCCTGGCCACCGAATACGAGCAGGTGGGCGAATGGGACGCGGCCCTCAAGTCCTACACCCTCTTTTTGGATCAGCCGGATTCACCTGCGATACAGATCCCCGGAGCCACGGACGCCTACAACCACGCCAAACGGCTGATCGACTTCAACAATTCCGCCAGGGACTGGACCTTCGAGAGCCTGGAGGCCCTGGAAACCGCGGTAAAGAACGCCATCACCAACTACAGCTACATCTCCCTGGACCGGTACCGCGCAAAGGTGGGATTTTTCGCCATGTCCTGGAAGCAGGACGCCACGGACCCGAACAGCCAGGCGAATTTTTCCCTCCGCGATTTCATGCAGGGGAACAGAATCCGCTACCACACGGAACTCGATGAATCCTCCAACCCCAACGAGGCGTACCTCCGCACCTGGGGGTGGAGCCAGTACATCTCAGTGTGGTACCTCTATTTCCGGAAGGTGAATTTCCCCGTGGATCCGGACATCCACGGCAGGTGGGAATGGGCGGGCATCTACTACGGCGAAAAACTATGAAGCGTCTCTGGTTCCTGGGAGTCCTATTTCTGTTGTTTCCCCTGTGGGCGGAGGAGGAGAGCGCCCAGCCCCAGGCCGCGGAGGTTCCTGTGAGTGCGGAGGAGGCCCCGCCGGTCCCTGTGACGGCGGAAGAAGTCCCCCCGGCCCGGGAAGAGGCCCAGGCGGCGGCGCCCCAAAAAAAATCCATCGGCCTGGAGTATCCTGAAACCGCCCTCATCGAGACCTACCGGCGGGAATATTCGTCCCCCTTCGGAGTCAAGTGGATTACCGAGGCCCTGGCGTCGGGCTCGGTGTACCGGGCTTATGTGCAAAAGAAAATCGCGGAAAAAAACATGCCCCCCTGCATGGAATTCCTCCCCCTCATAGAATCGGCCTACAGGAGCGACGCCCGGTCAAAATCCGGGGCCGCGGGGCTCTGGCAGTTTATGGAAAACAGCGTCACCCCGTTCCTGGAAAAAAACCAGTGGATCGACGAGCGCATGGACCCCTGGAAGTCCACCGACGCGGCCCTGGCAAAGCTGGAGGAAAACTACAAGCGTTTCGGGGACTGGTTCCTTGCCCTGGCCGCCTACAACGCGGGGTCCGGCGCATTGAACCGGTTCCTCTCCCGCTCAAAGGAAAAAACCTACTGGGCCCTTGCCGCGAAGGGGATCCTCAAAGAAGAGACGATCCGGTATGTGCCGAAATTTCTCGCCATCAGCGACATCATCCTCAACGCCGAATATTACAACCTGTCCTTCCCCCAGGTTTCCCCGTCGGACGAGCTGGACCTGTTTTTTTATACCTCCGAGGCCCCCGTGGTGATTTCTACCCTGCGGAGGACCCTGGAGATGGACGAGGCGCTCTTTTCGTACCTGAATCCCTCCCTGCTCCTGGACATCTCCCCTCCGGGGTTTACCTTCCGGCTGCCCGTCTACTACCGGGAAATGGCGGCCTATGCCTTTGAGACATCACAGGCGGCGGAGGCCGTCGCCTACAAGATCAAGGACGGGGACACCCTCTGGGGCATATCCCTGCGCTACGGGGTCACCGTGGAGAGCATCTGCGCTGCCAACAAAATCAACGAAAAAGCCGTTTTGCCTATTGGGAAGACCCTGATTGTGCCGATACATAAATAAGATGAAACTTCATTGCAAACCCAGCGCAACACAGTTTCTTCTAGTCCTCCTTTTGGCGGCGGTTTTCCCGCCCTGGGGGGTCCCCGGTTTTGCCCAGCAGGGGACTTCACGGGTGCGGGAAATACCGCCGCCTCCTTCAGAAGAAGCCCTCCCGCCGATCATGTCGACGAGTCAGGTCGATTGGCGGACACGGACGTTCTCGTCAAAGGTCGAGCTCAACATGCTCCGAAACGGCCTGTCCCTTCCGGCGGAAAAAAACACGGCCGTCAACAGGATACACACCCGGATTCCAACCCTGCTGAAGGACCCCCTCCTCTCGCTCTACGTGGACTCCCGGTACCGGCTGGGGGACCTGGTGCTCGACGAAAGGGTCACCCTGGAGGAGCTCACCGGGGTTATCGGCGCGGGCAGGACCGGCAGCGGGGTCTTCGACACGACCGGGCAGATCCTCCGGCTCGACCACAAACTCAGCCTGAACAGCGTCGGCGCGCTTTTTATCAAACACCGGGAGCCATCCCCCCCGAGCTCGCCCATAGACCGGGTTGCCACCCGTGCATATACGGGCATCCTGATCGACGCCCGGGGCGTCCTTCCCGTGCACGGGGAATACACCGGCGGGCGGGCCTCCCCCTGCATCTTCCCCCGGATCTGGGACGACACCATGGAGCTCTTCTACGAGCGCAGCATGATGAATCCCCAGAAGGCCCTCGCCTCCGGGGTCGTCCGGTATTCCTATTCGGATGACGAGGACGAGTATATCGACCGGATAGGCCAGGACCCCCTCAGAGTCACCGCCAGGGAACTGTACGGAAAAAACCGGACCGACCCGGTGATCGCCAGGGCCGACGCCCTCAAGGTGCTCTCCAGCCCGGAAAACCGCGCCCTCCTCGAGGCCGGACGCATCGTCATCCTCCTTGACAAGGACGAAATCGCCCACGGGGTTTCCTTTCCGGAGAAGGAGGACGGCTACTACGAGCGGTTCGGAAAGCTCAAGGAATATATCGTGGACCAGAAGATTCCCGACCTGACGGCCAGGGACGGCCCCAGGGGTGTGGAGGTGCTGATTCAAAACCTGAATTTCCTCGCGGACACGGCGAACCTCCTGCCCCAGGAAAACGTCCGGCTCACGCTCATCGCGGAAATGGTCAGGCAGTTTATCGCGGACAGGGACTATACCGTGCGCGTCGAGGGCCACTCGGCCCAGGTGGGCCGGCCCGAGGGAGAGATGGAGCTCTCCGTCGAACGGGCCCGGGCCATTGCGGACGCCCTTGCGGAGCGGGGAATCCCCAGGGAAGTCTTCGTCCTCCAGGGCTACGGTTCCACCCTCCCGGTGGCGGAAAACACCACCGAAGAAGGCCGGGCCAAGAACCGCAGGGTGGAAATCATCGTCATGCCCAGGACCACCTACATACAGCGGATGTGGGAATAGCCGTGGAAGCCGCCGGGCCTGGGAAGCCCTTTCCCCTGGGCGCGACGCCCTGCGCCGATGGAGTCAACTTCAGCGTCTTCTCCCGGCACGCGACCGGGGTGTTCCTCTGCCTCTTTTCCCATGAACATGACGACGAGCCCTCCCGGACCATCGAGTTCGACCCCAGGACGAACCGCACGGGAGACCTCTGGCACATGTTCGTCCGGGGCCTGAAACCCGGGGCCTTCTACCTCTACC
>JAISTZ010000057.1 GCA_031272345.1 Spirochaetaceae bacterium
GCCCGCGCCCTGGAGGGCCCTGTCGTACACGAGGACCACCGAAGCCAGGTAGTCCAGGGAGCCCCTCCTGGCGTCGCTGAGGGCCTGGGACACGGAGTCCTCCTCCGGCCCCGCGGCAAGGGTCACCGGGAAGTTGGAAACCACGTGTCCCGCTTCAAAGAAATATTCCATCAGGGCGTCCTCGAACAGCCGGGCAGAGTCGGAGATTTTTCCGTTCCCCCGGTCACACTGGCTCACCTGTATTGAAAACTCCGTTGAGTGGGCCAGGGCCCCGAGCGCCAGCAGGGCCCCCAGAAGGGCCAGGTTTTTTTTGCACATCATGCGCCGCCTCCGAAATCACCGGCTGTCATTGGAGTATCCCCCGATTCGTGTTTTTCCTGTTGTCCGGTATGATGATCGTGTCTATGGTTATGCCCCGCTCACGGGCGGTTCTTTCTATCATTTCCCTGGAATACTTCCCCGACCCCCTGGGCTTTTCGTGGGGTTCCGCGTCCCCTATCAGGACGACCTTTTTCAAGGCCCTGGGATTCCACTCGTAGCAGTCCATGGCGCCCCAGAGGGCCTCGTAGACCGCCTCGGGCACGTCGCCCCCCTCGGTTCCGAGAATCTGGAAGGAATTGAGATTCCTGAAGAACTCCGGCGTCTCCGTGGTGAAGGGGAAGAACTTGACGGGCAGGTCGTGGTAGCGGTAGGTGTCGGTGTAGTCCCTGTAGAGGAGGAGTCCCAGTTTCGGGGGGACCGCAAAGCCCGAAAGGGCCTCCACGAGCCGGGGCATCCAGTCCTGGCGGAGCTTGGCCACGTCGTCCTTCATGCTGCCCGTGGCGTCGATGGCGAAGACCACTTCGAGGAGCGCGGACCTGGGGATCCCCGTGAGGGTTTCCATGATGCGGTCGATCAGGTCCTCCGGGCCCCTGGAAAAGCGGATGCCCCCCCCGCCGAATTCCGCGATGTCCGTGAAGGCGTCCACCGCCGGGGGCGAATAGCCCGTGAGGGAAAGCTCCGGGACCGGGAGGGCCGGAGGCGCCGGCATGGCGGGGGCCTGGGCGGCGGGCTGGGGTGCAGGCCGCCGGGGGCGGATCACCGAAAAGTCGAACATGAAGGGATTGTCCGCAAAGCCCCCGGCGTAGTCCGCGTAGTAGGCCCCGAAGGCCCGGATGTTGATGAATATCCCCCGGTCCACGGTCACTTCGCCGTTCCGGGTCCAGGGATAGCCGTACACCATGGTCCTGGGGATGAACAGGTGGAAGGCCTGGCCGAACAGGTCGTCCGGCTCGGGGGTTGAATCCACGATGCTGTACGTCGCCCACTCCGACACCAGGGGCCGCCCGTTGAGGTAGCGGATCTCGTCGCCGTTCACGGGGTTCCATTCCAGAGCCCGGTAGGCGTAGTTGTCCACCCGGCCCGCCGGGTCCTTGGTGGTCTCGGTGAGGAGCACGGACTGAATGTCGGGCTTCTTCCGCACGTACAGATGGTACCCGCTGATGGACTCGAACACACCGGAGGCGTCCGTCCCGGCGGGAACGGCGATTTCGTACACGGGCTCAAGCCGCAGGTCTTCCCCCAGAATCGAAAAGTCGGCGGCCGTAAGACCGGCGGCGGCACAGAGAAAAAGCGCTCCAAAAACAAGACGGGCTTTCATACGTTGATTATCGGCAATGGCCGCAAAATTCCGCATTATTTCTGGCAATTTTTGACCATCTCTGGTATACTTTTCCCGCTGTGACCGTGAATTCAGAACCCCGAAGGGGGCTGCGTACAAACATCATCGTTTTAACCAAAAACGAGCGCGCCTCCGTGGCGCGGATACTCAGGCGTTTAAAAGCCGAATCCCCGGTCATCCACGGGACCATCAAGGGCAGATTTCGGGTTTTAACCCGCCTGGCCGATGTGATAGCCCACTTCCCGTCCCTCCTCGACCGGAAGGCCGTGGCGGATTCCTCCGGGAGGAGTTCCACCCTGATCGACGCCCTCCTGGTGCCCCGCCAGGGGGACACCATGCTGCACCTCCCCGCAAAGGCGACTCTGGGCAAGGGCTTCCTGGTGGCAAAGTTCCAGTTGTTCCGCCTCCTCTCCGGCCTGGCCCAGCAGCACAACATGAAAGAGGGGGACATCCGGGACATCCGGGCCAAAACGGGGGCCCTCATGTTCACCCTGATGGCCGAGGACGTGTACCTGAATCTCCTGGACGACAGGACCCTCCCCCTGGAAATGCGCCGCCAGGCGGCCATGTGGCTGATCCTCCTCTGGGACCACCGCACGGACTTCATCGCCAAGGACACGGCCCCGGTGCTCCAGGCCCTGTGGGACTGCCGGGCCGACCTGGCCCCGGCCTTCGGCACCATGAAGGGCAAGTTCGAATTCCTCCTGGTTTCGTCCGACCTGGACGAAAAATGGCAGGACTTCGCCGCCTCGATCACCGAGGGCTCCGCCGCCGGGGCCGCCCTCCAGGAGTTCCTCTTCGGGCTTTCCTACGAGCAGATCGACCGGGTCAACAGGAAGATGAAGGAGCAGGGGGTGACCGCCGTGGACCGGGACGAGATTTCCGCCTTCCTGGGGGAGGACATCAAATTCGACCTGAGCGCGGACCAGCGGGACTTTTACATGTTCTACACCTACCGCCGGGACAACGCCCGCGCCCGGAGACGCCTGGGCCTGGCGGGCCCCCACTTCACCCTTGAGGACTATTACATCCGCTTCATGCTGAAGCGCTACAAGGAGACCCTCTTCAATGACCTCTTCCTATAACAAGCAGTTCCCCTACCGGTTCGGCGCAAAAATCAGGACCATCCGGGAGCGGAAGGGGCTCACCCTCAGGCAGGTCGCCCAGGCCGCCCAGGTGAGCGAAAGCCTGGTGTCCCAGATCGAGCGCAACAAGGTGTCCCCGGCGATCGACACCCTCCTGGCGATTGCCTCGGCCCTGGACATCAACCTGGAGTACCTCTTCGAGGAATTCCGCCGCACGGGCAAGGTCCAGGTGATTCGGGCGGGGGAGCGCCGGATCGTCACCGAGGGGGCCGTGGTCTACCAGGAGCTCGCCAGACCCGCGGAAAACGACGGCACCCACGCCCTGGAGTCCTTCATGGTGATCGTGCCCCCAGGGGAGCACACCCACAGCGGCTCCTACGGCCACATCGGGCGGGAATTCGGCATCATCGTGGAGGGGGAGGCCCGGTTCGAATACGAGGGGGAGGCGTACACCCTCTCCGAGGGGGACAGCGTCTCCTTCGCCGCGTCCATCCCCCACACGATTTCCAATCCGGGAACCGCCACCCTCCGGGCCTTTTGGGTCGTAAGCCCGCCCCACCGGTTCGGCTGAGGGTGATTTCTTCAATAATAAAGGAGTGACCATGAACGGACATACGAAATTTCAGGCGGAGCGGGTCTCCCGGCTCAACCCCTACGTGCCCGGGGAGCAGCCCAGGGACAGGGACTACATCAAGCTGAACGCCAACGAGAACCCCTACCCCCCGTCCCCGGCTGTATTACAAGCTGTATTACAAACCCTCCGGGACAACCCCATGGCCACGGCCCGCTACCCGGACCCGGATTCCCTGGACCTCAAAAAAGCCATAGCCTCCCTCCTCAACCGCACCGGGGGAGTCCTTGCCAGGGCGGTCGTTGCCGGGGGCGCGGTCTCCCCCTCCCCCGGGGACGCCCTGGGCTTCGAGGTGACCCCGGAGATGATCTTCTGCGGCAACGGGAGCGACGAGGTGCTCTCCTTCGTGTTCTACGCCTTCTTCGACGGTGACCGCCCCCTGATCACCCTGGAGCACACCTACAGCTTCTACCCGGTCTACGGCCTCTACTACGGCATCCCCCTCAAGGCGGTCCCCCTCACCCCCCGGTGGCAGGTTGACGTGTCCGGGGTTGCTGAGGCGGCCGGGGCGGCAGACTCCGGCGTGATTCTGCCGAACCCCAACGCCCCCACGGGTATCGCCCTTTCCAGGGAGGAGGTGCGGGGCCTCCTCCGCCGATGCCCCCCGGACCGGGCCGTCGTGATTGACGAAGCCTACGCCGACTTCGGGGGAGAGAGCTGCCTGGGGCTCCTCCCCGAGTTCCCGAACCTGGTGATTGTCCGTACCTTCTCCAAGAGCCTCTCCGGGGCGGGCCTCCGCCTGGGCTACGCGGTGGCCTCAGGGGAGCTCTGCCGGGTCCTTACCCAGGTGAAGAACTCCTTCAACCACTTCCCCCTGGACGCCCTTACCCAGCGGGCGGGAATCGCCGCCTGTTCCGACCCGGCCTGGTACGCCGCAAACGCCGCGAAAATCGCTTCCGAGCGGGATTCCCTTGCGGCCTTCCTCCGGGACCGGGGGTGGCTCGTCCTCCCCTCGTCGGCGAATTTCCTGTTCACGCAAAAGCCGGGGCACAGCGGCAGGGCCCTCTACGGGCGCCTCCGGGACCAGGGCATCCTGGTGCGGCGGTTCGACATCCCCGGCATCGAGGACTTCCTGCGGATAACCGTGGGCACGGCGGCGCAGATGGCGGCCCTCAAAGAAGCTCTGGGGTAAAAAAAGGTCCCGGCGTCAAGGCTGAAATCACAGGCTTATCTGCATATTATCCGGGCTGTTGTCCGAAAATATCACCCCCGCTACATCGGTAGGCGCTACATCGAATTTGGGACTATAAGGATCATCCGTGTTCACTACCCACGGCGTTGCCGCAAGGCCGGAGCCGTCAACGGGCAGCATGGCGAATATTCCGCCGCCGCCGATACTTTCCGAAGCCCGGTTGCCGCTGATTGCGGTTCGCGCGGCAGGGTCGAATTCCATTGAGCCCCTGTCCATAAAAATCCCGCCGGCGGCGACACTGCTTCTGTTGCCGCTGATAGCGCCGCCGCTGAATTTTCCGTCCCCCTCCATCGACGCAATGCCGCCGCCATAAAACGAGGCGAGGTTGTTGCTGATGTCGGTATCGGTGCATGTGAATGAAGCCGTCTGAACAAAAAGCCCGCCGCCGATTGTGGCGCTGTTTCCGGTAATGGCGCAGCCGGAAAACTCAACCCCATAACTCTGATTGATCACGGCCCCCCCGCCTGCCAGATGGCTGTTGTCCCGGATCGTCACCCTGTTCAACTTCAGCGACGCAGCGTTTGGTGATGCTTCATCGCCGCAGGAATCTATGAAAACAGACCCTTCGGCCATGTTTCCGTAATCAGAGGGTGATCCCTCTTCTATGTCATCTATTTTGAACTCGTAACTATAGGGACCGTCAGCCGAGCCGGTGATGGTGACGCCCTCAAGGATTGTCCCGGTGACAATGCCCTTGGCCACCACCACGTGGACCGCGTTCACCGAGGACGAAATCGCCCCGGAAAGGATGGTCTCGTTTCCGGCGATGTCCCTGCCGCCGCTTCGTTCGGTTTCGTTTCCGGCGAAACCGCCGTAGATATTCACGCCCCCGCGGAGGAAGAAGGACCAGCAATACCTTTGATTGAAATCATAACCGGCATTTTCCGCAAGAACACCGTTCCACACCGGCGCGTCATCGTAGTTTCCATCCGCGGCCCAGGCCCAATAGGGCGTGTAGGTTCCGGCGGCTATCCAGATTTCGTTCCAGTCGCAGTCGGCGGTCCAGGCGTCTATCAGGCCCTGGAGGTCGCTCGTGGCGGTGCCCCAGGTTGTGGCGTCGCCGAAGATCCGGTAGTCTGCCGGGTTTGCATCTTCCGGGTTTATTCCTGAGGGAAGCACAGGAGCGCCGTCAGGGGTATAGGGCGACCCCGCGGGGTCCCCCGGACGCACCAGGCGGACATTGGGGGGAGGCAAATTCCCGGAAAAATTCCCGTCGTCCCAGGTCCAGGTGGTTTTTACCCGTATCTTTTCGTAGGTGTCGTCCGGGTCATAGGAGGGCATGATGTATGAATATGTGGTGGATGAACCTGCCGGCACTAATGCGATTTGCTTCCAATTGTCATCGTCAGTTATATCACCGCCGGAATAGGATTCATACATCAAAAATGACACTTTTATTCCCACGGGAGGCGTTATGGAAAAGACAAGAAGGCTTTCCGGTTCAAAGTGGCCCACAGCGGGGTCAGAGGCGTCATGGCCGGTAAGGGCAAATTCCAACCCTGGGTTTGACGGATCAGAGGCGTCGAACATGAAGGCGGGCCGCTCCTGAATCTTGAAGGCGTACTCTTCATATACCAGGTCCGCAGGGCCGTTTGGGGGCGGCGGGTTGGGGTTGTTCAAATCGAGGCCCGCATACCACACCCGGATGTAGAGGTAGGGTTTTGTGCCGGAGTCCCAGTTTGAAAGCTCAACGGCGTATGCGTCCGCCCTTTCGGTAGTAAAAATATCACCATACTCGGGGTCTGCGTCAGGATAACCGGCGCTTGCGGCGTACTGGATTCTCGTGTTTCCCCGGAGGAATGCGTTGAACCGTACCACATCCGTCTCCGGGGACACGAGAAAGGCAAAGTGTTTGGAATCTTCAGGCGCCACCAGGGAGGAAGAATTTTTTGTTCCGTTGTAGAGCCGGGTTTTGTCATAACTCGGGAAACTCCGCACCGACGTCAACGGGGTGTTTGCAGCCGAATTCCCCTGTTCCAATTTGAAGTTCCAGAGCATGGTGTCGATGCCCCGGTGCACCACCACGGTGTTGACGGATTCTTCCATGTAGCGCTGGGTTACCCGGACTTTAACCACTATGGTTTCAAGGTACTGGCCGGGATTCTTTCCGGGGATAAATTTGATGTACCCGGACGGGCTTTCCGGGGAAAATGCGCCGGAATAGGAATAGGCGAATCTATCTCCCGCAACCGCGCCGGGCTGCGTGGCGGTGTAGGAATAGGCCACGGAACCGCCGTTACGGGCAAAGCCCCTTACCGTAAACGCCTCGGTCATTGCCGGGACGGTTACCGTGTATTCCCTTTCGTTGCGGGGATTCTGTTCCAGGGCATAAGCGGCGCCGTCGTCAGCCAGGATGCTCAGGTTGTCCGCGACCGCGGGCCCGTAGAGGAGGTCCTGCACGTAGGGGTTGTTGCAGGAGGGGAACAGAAAAACCGCGCACCAAAAAAGCGTTGTGAATTTTTTCATTGAACCGCCCCCTGTGCAATCGCGTTTCCGGTCATGTTCAATTTGACCGCCGCGGAAAGCAGGGCCGGTTTAATCGTGGCGTCCCTGAACGCGCTGTCGCTAAAAAGCTCGAATATCTTTGTTTTTGCCGCGCAGTCCCGCCAGCCGCCGCTGCCGTCGAGGGGGAAATTTGCAGCGGACGCTGTGCCTGTTGTGCCGCTGACCCCTGTTATTCCCGCCTGGTAAGAGTTATTCGCCCCCGCCACTCCGTTGACACTCGGGGCAGAGCCTCCGGAGGGGTCAATGTTTCCGTCTATGACGCAGTTGTATAAGGTCACGGAGTTGAAAAGATGGTGAGCGTGGGTCTCATCGTAAGGGGCTTTCTGCCGGTTCCCGGTAAAGGAGCAGTTGATGAAGACGCCGTATTCGCCCTTGAGTGACGGCGGATTTGCCATAGCAATCTCTTCAATGTTATGATCAAAATCACCGCACACCGCCGCGGAGGTAACGTTGCCGCTGATGTCCACATTGACAAAAACGCAGGTCCCGCCCAGCATGAGGGCCGCTTCCCCGGCGGCAAAATTGTCCTTAACGGCGCCGCCCGCCATCACCAGGCCGGAACCGCTGTCGGCAACGCACACCGCGCTGCCGCCGTAATTCCCCTGGCCCCCAGAGATTACGCAGTCGATGAGCACGGGACGGGAACCCGCTGAAACGAACAGGTTGGGGGCGCTCTTGTTTTTTCCGTTTTGGATTGTCACGTTTTTTAACACAGGGCTTGCGTTTGCCAGGTATAGTGCGCCGCCGTGTTCCAGGCTTATAAAATTGCCGTTCACCCTGTACCCGTCAGCGCTTTCCGACTGGTTCATAAGATGTGGGCCCGCAATCGTGAGGCCGTCGAGCAGGATGTTGTCCGCGCCTGAAATGACAACAGCCCGCATGGTGGGCAGGGCAAAATCACCGTCAATTGACTTTGCCTGGAGCACCGTGGGATTGGCAGCGACGTTCCGCTCTTCCGCGCTTTTTTCCGAGCCGTCAAACCCGCCGTAGATGTGAACGCCGGATTTCAAGACAAAGGCCCAGAACACGCGGTTTGTTTTGACGCCCTCCAGGGGTGAACCGCCTATCGTCGTCTCCTCCCAGCCCGCCGTGGTAGTTGAAACATAGTCCTCTTCTGTTTTTTCTCCGTATTCTTCGGCCCAGGGGGGACGCCCCAGGGCGGAGTCCCAATAGCGGCTCTGACTCCATTCCGGCACGTTGTAGGTTCCCCCGGCAACCCAGATTTGGTAATCGTCGGCGGTGCCGGTGACGCCGTCCGCGTTGTACCCGTTAATCGCGGCCTGGAGGTCCTTTGAGGCATTGGCCCAACTGCTGCCGTCCCCGGTTCCCTGGTCGTCAATGTAGCGCACGTTGAGTCCGCCGGAGGGTGTCTCCACGGGCTGCCAGCCGCCCAGGGCAATTTCCACGTCCTCCGTGGGCATGATGACCGTGTAGTCCGCGGCCCTCCGCAAGGGGTCCGCCTCCGAGGGGATGGGGTTCTGGGAATAGATGTCGAGGACCTTGCCCGAGGACGCTCCCCGTGCAACCAGGGACGTGGCGTATTGCCCGAACCGCGGGGAGGCGGTAAACGTGACGGCCTCGGCGGGCTGGAAGTAGTACCCCGCAGGCTCAACGTCGTCAATCCTTGCGCCGCTTATGGCAACCCAGTCATCCTGGCCGGGGACGGGATAAATCCTGAAGGGCCGGCCTATGTTCAGGTGGTAGACCACGGCGCTGTCGTTTTCTGTTGGATTGCGCACGGCAACCCTTATGTATGCGGTGTTTTCCGAGGCGGGAAAATCCTGTTCATAGATCACCTCGGCGGCGTTTGCCCCGCTCGTAATCCGCCCGTTTCCGGTGACTTCCACTTGGATATTCGTCTTGTCCTCGTAACTCTTGTTCCGTTTTGTCAGGTGAATCCTGAACTTCGCGGTCAGTTTCGGCACCCCCAGGGTGAAGGTGTCTATGCTGGAGTCGAAGGAGGGGCTTGGGTAATAGACGGCGCTGCCCTCCGGGTCGGTGACGGGGACAATGGCATGGGCCGTTATGGAGGTTATCCAGGAGGGCTGCTGCCGGTAGACCCGGATGGCGTAGACCGCCGTCTCCATGGAGTCCCGTTCTACCCGTACCCTGAGTTCACACTTGGGTTCGCCGGGGGGAAAATTGAACAGGGGATAGGGGCCGTCAAAAGCATCGGGGTCTGCCGCTGGTTGGCCTGGGCCGGGTGTTTTTGTGTAGTTCCCTACCCTGGCGGCCTTGCCCAGGGAAGCCCTGACCCGAAGCTGCTCTGTGGCTTCGGGCACGACGATGGAGTACTCGTAGCGGCCGGCGGAAAAATCCGGCGAAAGCGCCCGGCTTGCGGGCATGTCGGACGGCTCGGATTCGCCCGTCACGGTTGACCGGCAGTCAATCACCAGGCCGATGAGCTCCGCCGGGCCCCGGAGGATGTCGGCCACATAAGGGTTTTTACAGGCCCCAAAAATCGACAGGGAAAGCGCAAGGGCCGTCAGAGCAAGGACGAAGAGCTTGCCCCCGGTGTGTGTGTGAGGGGGGAGGGGGATACTTTGCCGTTCAAATGTTTTTGCCACATTCCGCTCCTTGTCTCCTTTACTGTTTGTTAAAGACGCCTTATTTTTTTCCTCCCCCGGCCTGGGCCTGTTTGGACCCGGGCTGCCTGGGTTTGGCTGCCCTGGGCGGGGGTGCTTTTGCGGCCTTTGGTTTTAGCAGCTTGTTGAAGTCGAACAGAACCCTGCCGCCGACGTTCACCCTGTGCAGGGGGAGCGTGGCGTTCCCCGCCACGGCGGCGTCGTATTTGACCGTGATGTCGACGGGCATGAGGAGCTGGGTGAACGACACGGTCATGGAGGGGCTTATGGTGAAGGAATAGGGGAAGCCCCCGCTCAGGTTGGATATGGGGTACGCCGCCAGGGTGAGGGGCAGCCCCCAGCGCAGGGTTACCGGCTGCCGGGGAATCCGGTACGTAAAGAGCCCCTCCGCTTCGAAGGTGATTCCAATGGGCTGCTTTGCCTTCGGCCCGTTACCGATCACCGGAAAGGCGGTGTTGCCCGTGGCCTGGTCCGGAAAATAGGACACCCCCAGCATCATATTGAGGGTGAAAATGCGGTGGAAGATGTAGTCGTACCAGACCCTGGCTTCGGCCCCCCAGAGGCGCATATCGGCGGCCAGGCGGTTTTCCTCCCCGGAGACCACCGGGCCCTGCATGTTCAGGCCGACGGAGAGGCGCGTGTTCCTGGCGCGGAGCAGGGCGTTCTTGCCGTTTGGGCTGATGATGCCCGCCTTCATGCCGAAGGAAAAATCCGAAAAAGCTTCCAGGGCGCCGCCGTCGGATTGGGACCAGGCGGTGAACCCGGGTATCCAGTTGACGCCGGCGTTGAGCCACTCGCTCACCCCCCACTCAACCCCAAGGCCCGCGTTGTAGAGCATGACGTTCCGCCCCTGCCCCCAGCCGCCCCAGTCCTGCACCTGAAAGGCGAATATGGCGGGCGCCAGGGTGACCCGCAGCGACCTGGGGGTAAGGATGGCGGAATCTCCCCCGAAGGAGGGCGCGGAAAGAAGCGCCGCCAGGATTATCACCGTCAGGGCCGGTTTGTTGGTTTTTGGACTCACGGCAGCCTCCTAAAAGTTGAACCAGTGGCCCGCGCTGACACCGGCGGCCATGCGGACCGGATACCCGGCGCGCACATAGGGTTCCACATAAAAACCGCCCAGGAAAAAGGCGCGGTACCCCAGGGTGTAATTGAGGGAGAACGTATAGAGGGTGTTCGTTTCTTCCCGCAGGGAGGTGAACCCCCAGGCGAACTGGCTGAACACATAGCCCCCTATGATGGGCACGTCGATTTTGGCCATGTTGAGCCTGAGATAGACTTCCGCTTCGGTGGTGTTGATCGCATCGCCGCTGACGCTGAGCACACCCCGCAGGCCCCCCAGGATATACCCGGGGATGATGTACCGGTCAAGGGCCGCGCCGTATCCAAAGCTGGAACCCTCCCTGGTGAACATGTTGAGTTCCATTGCCGCGCCGAGGGTGTAGGGAAAATCAACATCGGTTTTTGCTGTTTTTTCCTGCGCCCCCGCAGGGGACACGGCCAGGGAAAGGAGCGCGCACAGCAAAACTATACCGTAACAGGAAATTTTCATACTTTATCCTCTCCACGTGATAGTGAAAACCGAAAAAAGTGATCTACAACTTTTTTTGCTGATATAGAGTATACCACGCTTTCCGCGGATGTCAAGAAAAATTTATTGAAAGAAGACTTCCGGTGAGTCCCCGGGGGGCTCGCACCGGGCCTTGACAGCCCTTCCCGCCCGCTCCACCGCCAGGGAGGATTCTTCGAGGAATTCGTCGGCCATCTGGAACATGTGCATCATGTCCGGCGCGGCGTCCAGGGTGCAGGGCACGGATTGGGCCTCCAGGACGGCGCAGAACCGCTGCACGTCCGGCAGGATGATCTCCCTCTCCCCGAGCTGGATGTACACGGGGGGGAACCCCCGGTACTCTTCCGGGGGGGAACACAGGGGCGAAACCAGGGGATTGTGCATGTTCGCCGAATAGGTGTAGAGCTCGGCGCTGGCCCTCATGCCCTCGGCGGAAAGCACCTCGTCGGCGTTCTTCTTTTTGGCGAACACCAGGGCCTCCGGGGAAAGGTCGAGCCAGGGCGAAAACAGCAGGATCTGCCTGATTTCCCTGCGGATGCGCTCCTTCATGCTGTGGATGAGCGCCAGGGCAGGGGACGCCCCGGACCCGTCCGCGGCGATTATCAGCTCGAAGGGCGCTCCTCCCACGGCGGCGCTCACTGTTTCCGCGGCGTGGATCTCCGCAAACACGTTCTGGATGTCCTCCAGGGCGCTGGGGAAGGCGTAGGACGGGGCGGGGCGGTAGTTCGGGATGAACAGCCGGGCAGAGCAGGCGTTTGCCAGGCAGGCCGTGAAGGGCCGCCAGCACTCGTAGGTCCCCGCCACAAAGGCGCCCCCGTGGATGTAGAAAATCACCCTGCCCTCGATGAATACCTGGGGCACGAGCTCGTCGTAGGCGATGCCCCCGGACGTGCGGGTCTTACATGCAACCCGGTTCGGGATGAAGGGGGTATACAGGGCTTTTTTGAGCTTTTCGCGGAATTCGGCGGGGCTGTCCTTGGGGCCGAAGGCCAGGGTTTGCAGTTTTTTTACGGCTTTTTTTCTATCCGGGCGAAAGGTCGTGGGCACAAAATCCGGTTTGCTCATGCCCAGACTATAGCAAAAAGGGGAAATTTGTGCTACCGTGGCAAAATGCCCATAAAAATTCAATCCGGTTTGCCGGCCCGCAAGATCCTCGAGGAAGAAAACATCTTCGTCATGACCGAGCGGCGGGCGACGACCCAGGACATCCGGCCCCTCAAGATCGCCATCGTCAACCTGATGCCCACAAAAATCGCCACGGAGACCCAGCTCCTGCGTCTCCTGGGCAATACGCCCCTGCAAATCGAGGTGTCCCTGGTCAACATGGAAAGTCACCTTGCCAAAAACGTGGCCCACGACCATCTGCGGCGGTTCTATATTTCCCCCGCGGACGTGCTCCGGTCCCGGTACGACGGCATGATTATCACCGGCGCGCCGGTTGAGCAGATTCCCTTCGAGGAGGTTGACTACTGGAAGGAGCTGTGCGCAATCATGGACTACGCCAGGCGGAACGTGTTCTGCACCCTGTTCATCTGCTGGGGCGCCCAGGCCGGGCTCTACTACCACTACGGCCTCCCCAAGGTCCAGCTTCAAAAAAAATTCTTCGGAGTCTTCCCCTACCGCAGGGCCCTCAGGAACGACCCCCTCATGCGGGGGTTTGACGACTGTTTTCCCTGCCCCCAGTCCAGGCACACCACCGTGCGCCGGGGGGACATCCTGTCCCGGAAGGAGCTGGTCATCCTGGCGGAGTCCGCGCCGGGGGTAAACACCGGGGACGAGCCGGACGTGCTCATCGCCAGGTCCAGGTCCTGCCGGGAAATCTACATGACGGGCCACCTGGAATACGACGCGGAAACCCTGGGGGACGAATACTTCCGGGACCAGGAGCGGGGCCTCCCCATCGAAGTCCCCAGGGACTACTTTCCCGGGGACGACCCGGGCAACAGGCCCGCCTCCTCCTGGCGCAGTACGGCCCACCTGTTCTACTCCAACTGGCTCAACTACTACGTCTACCAGGAGACCCCCTACGAATTCGCCATAGAAAAGGGATGAACGTGCTGCGCCCGCGGCGTAGATTTTTCCCGGCCCTTCCGGTATCATGGACCCATGAAAATCTGGCTGAAATATCTCATCGGGGTTGCCCTGGGCATCGCCCTGTCCTTTGCCGCGCCCCTCCAGTCCGCCCAGGTCCGGGGCCTCGTTGATTTTTGCACCGCCCTGGCCCTCAGAATAGGCCGGTACATGGTTATCCCCCTGGTCTTTGCGGGGGCCGCTTCGGCGATCTTCGCCCTGCGGGACTCCAAGCACCTGCTCAAGGCCGCCGGCCTGTCCCTGGGGGTGACGGCCCTCTCGTCCCTGCTCCTGTCGGTCATCGGCACGGTTTCGGTCCTGCTGGTGCGGCTCCCCAGGATTCCCGTGTCTGTGGAAAAGGCGGCCCAGGCCCCGGCTTTCAACGTAAAGGACGCGGTCCTGTCGATCTTTCCCTATTCCCCGGCGGAGGCGCTCCTGAACGGCGCGTTCCTGCTGCCGGTCTTTGTGTTTGCCTGCCTCTTCGGCGCGGCCTGTGTGGAGGACAAGGCGAAATCCAAGCCCGCGGTCACCCTGCTGGAATCCCTGGAGGACGTGTTCTACGCGGCCATGAGCTTTGTGATGGACATCATGCCCATCGGCATGATCGCCGTTGCGTGTTCCTGGTCGATCGACTACTTCGGAGTCATCGCCTCGGGCCAGTTGACTCCCCTCATCATCATGCTGTCGGCGGTCCTCGCCTTCGTCCTCCTGGTGGTGTACCCCCTGCTGTTTTTTTTCCTGTGCCGGGGGCACCATCCCTTCAGAATCCTCTACGCCTGCCTGGGGCCGGTGATCGCGGCGTTTTTTTCCGGGGACACGAACTTCACCCTGCCCTTCCTCATCCGCCACGGCACGGAAAGCCTGGGCATCAAGCGGCGGATCCATGGATTCGTGTTTCCCTTTATGTCGATTTTTGCCCGGGGCGGGTCCGCCATGACCCTGGCGGTTTCCTTTGTCGTCATCCTCCGCACCTATTCACCCATCGGCATTTCCTTCGGGGATGTCCTGTGGGTTGCGGCGGCGTCCTTCGGGCTGTCCTTCCTGCTGTGCTCCTACCCCACGGGGGGGGCCTACATCGCCCTGGCGGCCCTGTGCTCCATGTACGGCAAGGGCTTTGAGGCGGTGTACCTGCTCCTCCGGCCCGCCGCGGCCGTCATCTGCGCCTACGCCGCCGCCATTGACGCCGCCACCGTCATGTTCGGCTCCTTCATTGTGGCGGTCAAGCTGAAGATGGCCGAACACCGGGACGTGCGGAAGTACATCTAGGGAGGCACTGAAAAAGTCAATCGAGACTTTTTCAGTGCTACTTTACTAGCGCCGGCCGTTGGGGGCGTACAGGTACCTGAAATACTCCATGTTCGTGCTGTAGGTGGCGTCGAATTTGGGCAGGGTCTTTTTGTAGGACTCCATGCTCTTCCAGAAGGTGTAGAATTCCGTGTCCTTGAGGTAGGCCGCCGCGTAGATTGCCGTGGCTTCGGCGTCCGCCTTGCCCTTGATTTCCTCGCTCGTCCGGTAGGCTTCCGAGCGGATGCGGAGAAGTTCGTTTTCGAGCTTGCCCTGCCAGTCGGCCTTCTTGCCTTCGCCCAGGGAACGGTACGCCTGGGCCACCTGGTTCCTGTCCTTGACCATCCGGTTGTAGACGCTCTCGGTAAGCTCATCGGAATATTTTATCTGCCGGGGGAGCACGTCGATAAGCTCAATCCCATATTCGGGGACCATCTTCCGGGCCTCGTCCGCCATCTCCCTGCTCAAAAGCCGTCTGCCCTTGGTGACCGCCTCGGAGGTGGTGGTGACGTTGACCAGGGTTTCTATCTGGGCGGTCACGTCCTCGTCGGTGATGGCGTACTGCTCCGTGGTCCGGCGGTCGTTAATCACGTTGGAGCTGCGCACCACCTCGCTCAGCCGGTTCCGGGTGATCACCGTGCGCACGGAGGAGTCGATGATGTCCGAGAGGCGCGTGTAGGCCGCTTCTTCGGTGACAAAGGACTGGTAGAACTTCTTTGGGTCCGAAATCCGCCAGCGGCTCGTGGTGTCCACGATGATGAACTGGTTTTCCTTGGTGGGAATCCGCTGGGGGTCGCCGTCGAGGGAGAGAATCAGCCGGGGATAGACCGTGACGATGTCGATGACGGGGATTTTGACGTAGAGCCCCGCTTCGGTGCGGGTGTTCACGATTTCGCCGAACCGGGTGACCACCGCCTGGGTGCCCTCGTTGACCACGTAGAGGGGGCCCAGGAGAAAGAAGATCACCCCGAGGGCAGCGACAACAATGACGATCGCTAAAAATTTGTGTTTCATCTGGCGCCTCCTGTGAGGGTCTTTACGGGGAGGACGTTTTCCAGTTCCCCGTCGAGGAGGGTCTGGCCCGTCCGCGCGGCAAAAATTTCTTCCATTGCCTCAAGGTAGAGCCGCTCCCTGGTGATTGCCGGGGACTTCCGGTATTCCTCGTAGACCGAATTGAACCGGGCCACGTCGCCCTGGGCGTTGTTGATCCGCTCGGTGGCGTAGCCCTGGGCCACCTGCACCTGCTTGTCCGCCTCGCCCTGGGCCTTGGGGATTTGGGAGTTGTAGGCCTCCTTGCCCTCGTTGATGAACCGGTTCATGTCCTGAATCGCCTTGTTCACGTCCTCGAAGGCGTCCTGCACCCCCACCGGGGGCACGATGTTCTGCAATTTGACCGCGATCACGCTGCTCCCCAGGCCCAACTGCTTGAAATTTTCGTTCATCAAATCCACCGCGGCAATCTCGATGGGCTCCCGCTCCTGGCCCATCACGTCGAGAATCGCCCGGTCCCCCACGAGCATGTTCACCACCGACTGGGAGATGTCCCGGATGGTCTGGCGTTTTTCCTTTACGTTGAAGAGCCAGGCCCTTGGGTCGACAATCCGGTACTGGATTATCCACTCCACGTCCACGATGTTCAGGTCCCCGGTGAGCATGGTGGACTCCCTGGTGATGTTGTTCCGGTATTGGTTCACCACCCCGGACTGGAGGGTCTCAAAGCCGAACTGCTCGGTCTGCACCACCTTGACGGGCACGTTGTAGTTGCGGTCGATCCCCCAGGGCAGTTTGAACTGCAGCCCCGGCCCCATGGTCTTGAGATACCTGCCGAACCGGGTGACCACGGCCTGCTCCGTCTCGTCCACCACGTAGAAACTGGTCCCCAGGCTGATCACCAGGAGCAGAACCACGACCCCGATCACCGCCTTGGCCGGTGAGATTTGCTTTTTAAAAAGGCTTTCAAATGGATATTTCATCGTAAAACGAGTATAACCTAAGGGGGGCGGGGTTGTCAATGTGTAAGGAGGCTGAACATGCAATACCGGGACGACCGGGTTTCGGGGAACAAGCTGTCAATTCTGGGGCTGGGGTGTATGCGGTTCCCCAGGAGCGCGGAGGAGACCGAGCGAATCATCGTGTCCGCAATCGACGGGGGGGTGAATTATTTTGACACCGCCTACCTGTATCCCGGCAGCGAGGAGACTCTGGGGAAGATTCTCGCAGGGCACAAAAAACGGGATTCGGTTTTTATCGCCACAAAGCTGCCGCTGATTATGTGCAGGGGGCCGGAGGATTTCGACAGGTTCTTCAACAGGGAGCTTGAGCGCCTCCAAACCGGTCACATCGACTATTATTTGATGCACATGATAACCGGCGTTTCCCAGTGGGACAGGTTCCGCGCCTGGGGCATCGAAGCATGGATTGCCGAAAAAAAACGCGCGGGACAAATCCGCCAGGCGGGGTTTTCGTTCCACGGGTCCCGGGGTGAATTTTTAAACATCCTCAACCTGTACCCCTGGGATTTCTGTCAGATCCAGTACAACTACTCGGACGAAAATTTTCAGGCGGGAAAAACAGGGCTGCGGGCCGCGGCGGCAAAGGGGCTTCCGGTGATCATCATGGAGCCCCTCCTCGGGGGAAGGCTCGCAACGGGTCTGCCCAGGGAAGCGGTCAACGTGTTCGCCCGGGCGGATCCGTCCCTGTCACCCGCGGCCTGGGGGCTCCGGTGGCTCTGGAATCACAGCGAAGTGACCTGTGTGTTGAGCGGCATGAGCTCCGCGGCCCAAATGGGCGAGAATCTGCAAACGGCAGCCAATTTCAGTCCCCTCGCGGAGTCGGATCTCGGTGTCATCGCGGAGGTGGTGGGCATATTCAACAGGGCCTACAGGATTCACTGCACGGGATGCAACTACTGTATGCCCTGTCCCAGGGGGGTGAACATCCCCGGGTGTTTCGCCGCATACAACACGAGCTTTGTGCAGAATTTTGTCCTGGGGATGCAGCAGTATGTCACCAGCACCGCGGCGGCGGGCAAAAATCCCCAGGGGCCCAGGCTCTGTGTTGAGTGCGGGGTCTGCGAACAGCACTGTCCCCAACACCTGCCGATTCGTCAGTACCTGAAACACGTGGCGGGCCGCATGGAGTCCCCTCCCATCCGCCTCGTCCTGTCCCTTGCC
>JAISTZ010000066.1 GCA_031272345.1 Spirochaetaceae bacterium
CCAGAGCGAAGAAGCCGCCCTTTCCAACGGATTCTTCCGGGTCTTCACGGGCATGGGGTCGAACCGGAATTTTGACAACGCCCTCTACGTGCGGTCCCTCACGGGGGCTCTGGAAACCAGGGCCCTCTTCGGCGCTCCCGTCACCAAAACAAGGGACAAGGGCAGGGTCTCCCTGGTGATCGACGCCCTGGACGACGCTTCCGGCATGGACATCATCCTCCGCACCCTGGCCCTCTACAACCTGCGGGTGACTTTTTTTGTGAACGGCGAATTCGTCCGCCGCTACCCCAGGGAACTCACGGAGATCCTCAGGGCCGGGCACAACTGCGCCTCCATGTTCTTTACCCCCGTGGACCTCAGCGCCGGGGGCTTTGTGATTACCCCGGAGTTCATCAAGCGGGGGCTCGCCCGGAACGAGGACGAATTCTATTTCGCCACGAACCGGGAGCTCAATCCCCTGTGGCACACCCCCGGCTACGTTTCCACCCCGGAAATCATCAAGGCCGGGAACGAAGCGGGCTACCGGTGGGTCAAGGGGGACATCATCCCCCCGGACAGAGTCACCCTGGAGCAGTCGATCTCCCGGAAGATCCCCTACCTGTCCGCCTCGGCGATGATTGAGAACATCACGGCAAGCCTCCAGGGCGGCGCGGTAATCCCCGTGGCGGCGGGCGTGTCCGGGGGGAGGCGCACGGATTATCTCTACGAAAAGCTGGACGTGCTCATTTCCGCGATCCTCGACGGGGGCTACGAAATCGGGCCCCTGGAATAGGGTCCCCTTGCAGTTTTGCCATGAACAAGGATTTGCTTAGGATTTCAATAGAAAACAACACGCGCTTTTCCTTTGCCAGATCCGGCGGCAAGGGCGGTCAAAACGTAAACAAGGTGAACACCAAGGTCAGGGCCGCAATCAGGGTGGGCCTTCTGGAGGGGCTCTCGGAAGCGGAACTGGTTTGTATCAGGAGCCGCCTGAAAAACCGCGTCAATTCGGAGGACGAGCTCTTTGTGGACGCGGAGGATGAACGGGCCCAGGAGAGGAACCGCGCCGCCGCCCTTTCCCGGCTGGAATCGCTCATCACCGGAGCGGCAAAAATCCCCCCCAGGCGCAAAAAAACGCGCCCAACCGCCGCAAGCGTGGAGCGCCGCCTCAAAAGCAAAAAGGTACGGTCCCTGTTGAAGCAGGCCCGAAAACCGGCCCCAGGGTCACGCTGAAAAAACCACGCTACCGGCAAAGCCGCCAGGGAAGCACTGAAAAAGTCATCGGGACGGGCGGATTTGAACCGCCGATCTTCTGCTCCCAAAGCAGATGCCTTAGCCCCTAGGCTACGTCCCGTTGGTCCGGGTCCAGGGCGACTCGAACGCCCTACCTACTGCTTAGAAGGCAGTTGCTCTATCCTGATGAGCTATGAACCCATGCTTGCCCAAGACCGGAACAGCTTACATCCTAGCAAAAAAGTGAAAAAAAGTCAAATCCCCCGGCGCAAGCCCTGTCTTGTTGACCATCCGGACACCCCCCTTGACAAAGCTCCCGTAAAACGCCAAAATTGACGGCAACAGACCGCCGGCGGGAGTGTTTTTATCGCATGACATACATCAAAAGCGCGCATACGGAGCCCTATTTCAACCTTGCCCTGGAGCAGTATGTTTTTGACTGCCTGAGCCCGGAGGATGACTACTTCATGCTCTGGCAGAACGACAACGCCATCATCATCGGGAAGCACCAGAACACCATGGAAGAAATCAACGCTGATTTTGTTGTGGAACATGGGATTAAAGTCGCGCGGCGGCTGTCCGGGGGCGGGGCGGTCTACCACGACCTGGGGAATTTGAACTTCACGTTCATCACCGGGCTCAGGGAAGGAAGCGGTGGGCGGGGTTTTGACTTCCGCTCCTTCTGCGAGCCCATTGCCGAAGCATTGCGGGAGATGGGTGTGGAGGCGGAGATCTCCGGCAGGAACGACATGACCATCGGCGGCAAAAAATTTTCCGGGAACGCCCAATACGTGAAGGGCGGCCGGGTGATGCACCACGGCACCCTCCTCTTCGATTCAAACCTGGACGTGGTCTCCCAGGCCCTGAAGGTGGCCCCGGAAAAGGTCGAATCAAAGGGCGTAAAATCCGTGCGGAGTCACATCACCAACATCAAGCCCTTTCTTCCAACACCCCTTTCCCTGGGGGATTTCTGGGCCGCCCTGGAGCGGGCCATGGGGAGCCGCTTCACCCTGACCCCGAGGGAGCTCACCCAGGAGGACCTGGCGGAGGTGCGCCGCCTCAGGGACGAGGTGTACGCCACCTGGGAGTGGAACTACGGGTTTTCCCCGGCATACAAGGTCAGGAAGAGCCGCCGGGTTGAGGGGTGCGGCACGATTCAGGTTTTTATGGACATAAAGCGGGGCGGCGTCATCGGGGGGGTGGAATTTTACGGCGATTACTTCGGGAACGGCGATTCCAGGGAGGTGGCCCACAAGCTTGGGGGACACCGGCTCATGCGCAGGGTCCTGGAAAAGACCCTGGCCGGAATCGACGTCCCCCACTACTTCAGCGGCCTGGACGGGGCCACCCTGATAGACATCCTCCTGGGAAAGGGGGAGTAGGGACACGATGAAAAACGTGACGCTTTCCAGCGTGTCCCCAGGTTGACTACTTGGCGTAGGTGGCGATGAACACCCCCGCGGCAATGGCTGTGCCGATGACCCCCGCCACATTGGGCCCCATGGCGTGCATGAGGAGGAAGTTGGAGGGGTCGATCTCCATGCCGACCTTGTTGGACACCCGCGCCGCCATGGGAACCGCGGAGACCCCCGCGGACCCGATCAGGGGGTTGATTTTTTCTTTTAAGAACAGGTTCATTATCTTGGCAAAGATGATTCCCCCGGCTGTGGCCACACAGAACGCGAAGAGCCCCAGCACGATGATGCCCAGGGACTGGGGGTTGAGGATTTTCTCCGGAGTCATCTGGGAGCCCACCCCCAGGGAGAGCAGGATGGACACGATGTTGAGCAGCTCGTTCTGCATGGTCTTGGAGAGCCGCTCGATGACCCCGATTTCACGCACGAAGTTCCCGAAGGCCAGCATACCGATGAGGGGGGCCGCCGAGGGGATCAGCAGGATGGACAGGGTGAGCACCACCAGGGGGAAGAGAATCCTTTCGACCTTGGAGACCTCCCGGAGCTGCTTCATCTTGATGCGCCGCTCCTTGTCCGTGGTGAGGAGCTTCATGATGGGGGGCTGAATCATCGGCACCAGGGCCATGTAGGAATAGGCCGCCACGGCCACCACCGCCATCATCTCCGGGGCCAGCTTTCCGGCAACGTAAATCGTCGTGGGGCCGTCTGCGCCGCCGATAATCGAGATGGCGCAGGCCTGGAGCATGGTGTAGTCGATCCCCGGCACCAGGTTGAACAGGGTGACTCCGAAGAGGGTGATGAACACCCCCAACTGGGCCGCCCCCCCCAGGAGGGCCATCTTGGGGTTCGCGATGAGGGGGCCGAAGTCCGTGAGGGCGCCGATGCCCATGAAGATCAGCATGGGGAAGAATTCGTTCCCCACCCCCGCGTCGTAGATGATCCGCAGCATCCCCGAGTGCTCGGCGTACATGCCCCCCCCGGGGATGTTCACGAAGATCGTGCCGAAGCCGATGGGCACCAGGAGCAATGGCTCGAAGCCCTTGGCGGCCCCCAGGTACACGATGAGGAATCCGATGGCCATGAGGGCCAGCTTCTGCCAGCCCGCAACCGGGATGGGGGGCCCCTCAGGGTCCTTGAAGTTCTCCGCGTCTTCCTTGCCGGTGATGATTTGATTGAGGCCGGTGTTTTTTACGGTGTTTGAAAGGAATTTTTCCACCGAGATGTCCGGCACCTTGGTTTTGTCCTCCGTGCCCTTGATGATCGCCGTGCCGATGGTGCGGAGGGAGGCCACCTCGTCCGAATTAGTGGCCCCAAAGGCCGTGCTGTTGAAGATGGAGAACACCAGGGCAAGACCCAACATGCCGAGGGTCACTGCCAGGATGTGCCGTCTGTGTTGTAAACCGTTGTCTAGCATTGGACGCTCCTAGTTGATTTCCGCGATGGGTTCGCCCGCGGCAATCTGCGCGCCCGGTGTGCGGAGGTAGTGCACCTTCCCGGAGGCGGCGGATTTTATTTCCAGCTCCATTTTCATGGATTCGATGAGGATGATCGTGGTTCCGGCGGTGACCGGAGAACCCTCGGCAAGCAGATTCTTGAGGATCGTGCCCGCGACCGGGGCGTTCACCGCGGCGCCCCCCCCTGAGGGCGCGGCTGCCGGCGCCGGTTGAGCCGGCGGGGGCGGGGCCTGCACCGGGGCCGGACTGGGCGGCGGCGGCGCTTGCACCGGAGCGGGCTGGGGCGCCGGGGCCGGGGAAGAGCCGCCGCCGATTCGGCCCAGGATCTGCCCGGCGGCGATCTGCGCGCCGGTCTGCACCGTGTAGGTTATCGGGCCCGATGCGGTGGCTTTTACTTCGAGTTCCATCTTCATGGATTCGATGAGGAGGATGGTGTCACCGGCCTTTACCGCCGAGCCCTGGGGCGCGGTCAGCTTGAGCACCGTGCCCGCAACCGGCGCGGTGATGTCCTGCCCGGACCCGCTTGCCGCGGGCGCTGCCGGGGCGGGCTGCGCTGCCGGAGCTGCTTGCACGGGCGCAGGGGCAGCCGGAGCGGCCCCTGCGGGGCCGAAGGTTACGTCGTAGGCCGCGCCGTCCACGGTGACCCGCACGGCGTTCCCCGCCGGGGCCGTCGTGACCGCGTAGGCCGCGCCGTTCACGTTCACCGTGTAGGAGCCGCCGGCGGGGGCCGCTTGCGCCGGGGCAACCGCGAAGGAATCCGATGAAACCGGGCCCATGGAGCGCTCTTTGAAGAATTTGGGCGCGACCTGGGGGAACATGGCGAAGGTGAGGGCGTCCTCAACGCTGCCGTTCCCGCCGGCGGCCCTGGCTTCCGCCGAGATTTTGTCGAATTCCTTAGGAATGGTGTCCGCCGGGCGGCATTCCAGGGCCGCGTCGTACTTCATCTGGGCCAGGGCCTTCTTTTGCAGGTCCTTGTTCACCGGCGCGGGGGTGGCCCCGTAGCGGCCCGTCACCAGGTCCGCGGTTTCGGCGGTGATTCTTTCGTACCTGCCCAGGAGCACGTTGAACACCGCCTGGGTGCCCACGATCTGGCTGGTGGGCGTTACCAGGGGCACGTACCCGCAGTCCTTCTGGACCACGGCGATTTCCTTGAGCACCTCGTCGATCTTGCCCGAGGCGTTCTGCTCTTTGAGTTGATTTTCCAGGTTCGACAACATACCCCCGGGCACCTGGGCGTCCAGGATGCGGGTGTCCGCCCCCAGGAAGGAGGACTCGAATTTGGCGTACTTCTTCCGCACCTCCCGGAAGTAGGCGGCGATTTCCAGCAGGGGCTTGATTTCCAGGCCCGTGTCGTAGGGGGTGCCCCGGAAGATTTCTACCATTGTTTCGGTGGGACTATGGGATGTGCCCATGGCCATGGACGAAATCGCCGTGTCGAGGATTTCCGCCCCGGCCTCAGCGGACTTGGTGAGGGCCGCCACGGAAAGCCCCGTTGTGGCGTGGGTGTGAATTTCCACGGGAATGTCCGTGACCTTTTTTATCGCCTTCACCAGGTCGAAGGCGTCGAAGGGCTTTAAAAGCCCGGACATGTCCTTGATGCAGATCGAGTCCGCCCCGAAATCCGCGTAGGCCCGCGCGAGGTCCGCGTATTTTTCCGTGGTGTGGAAGGGGGTGAGGGCGTAGGAAATCGCCATCTGCACGTGCTTGCCGGTCTTTTTTGCGGCCTCGGTGGCCCGCTTGAGGTTCCGGGGGTCGTTGCAGGCGTCGAAGATGCGGAAAATTTGGACGCCGTTCTTTGCGGCGGCCTCCACGAATTTGTCGACCACGTCGTCCGCGTAGTGCCGGTAGCCCAGGAGATTCTGCCCCCGGAGGAGCATCATGATGGGCGTCTTGGGGAGGGCGGCCTTGAGCTTGCGGAGCCGTTCCCAGGGGTCCTCGTTCAGGAAGCGGATGCAAGTGTCAAAGGTGGCTCCGCCCCAGGCTTCCAGGGCCCAGTAGCCGATGGCGTCGAGCTTGCCGCAGATGGGAAGCATGTCCGCCGTTGTCATGCGGGTGGCGTGGAGGGACTGGTGTGCGTCCCTGAGCGCCAAATCGGTGATAGAAATTTTGTGTGCCATAAGAACTCCTTACATGTTTTTACTTTGCAGGGCGGCCGCAATTGCGGCAACGATACGGGCCGTGTCCTGCCGGGCCGGAACAGCCTGCGCCGGGGCAGCCTGGACAGCGGGCGCCCCCCGGCTCTCCGCATTGCCCTTGAACGCATCCACAAGGCGGTGCACAAGGGTGAGGGCAAGAATCATGATGACCAGAAATGAAAAGACCACAGCCATCCCCAAGCCGGTCATGGTTGCGCTTTGACCGAGCATGTCGAGTATTGTCATACTACCTCCACTTATTTGTCTGTAATTGTAGGAATATAACCCCAAGGGGGAAAAAAAACAAGCTCCCCGGGGGTAATAAATGAAAAAAGTTGGGCTTGACAGTCACTTTTTTCCCGGGTATCCTTGTCCTATTCCAAAATCACAAGGAGCATATCTATGAAAGACTTAAAGGGCACAAAAACAGAGGCCAACCTTTGGGCCGCCTTTGCCGGGGAATCCCAGGCGCGGAACAAGTATACCTATTTCGCTTCCAAGGCCAAGAAGGACGGGTACGAGCAGATCGCCGCCATCTTTGAGGAGACCGCCGGAAACGAGAAGGAACACGCAAAAATCTGGTTCAAGCTTCTCAACGGCATCGGCGACACCCCGGCCAACCTCAAGGCCGCAGCCGATGGGGAACACCACGAGTGGACCGACATGTACGCGGGATTCGCCAGGACCGCCAAGGCCGAGGGGTTCGACGACATCGCCGCCCTCTTCGAGAAGGTCGGGGCCATCGAGAAGGAACACGAGGAACGCTACCTCAAGCTCCTGGGGAATATCGACAAAAAGCTGGTCTTCTCCAAGTCCGGGGACGCCATCTGGAAGTGCCGCAACTGCGGTCACATCGTCGTGGGCAAGGCAGCCCCGGACATCTGTCCCGTGTGCAGCCACCCCAGGTCATACTTTGAGGTAAAGGCCGAGAATTACTAGGGATACCGGTCAGTTTTTTCGCTGAGGAGGCCCCGGCGGCCCGGTCTATGAATGGTTTTCCGCGGATTTTCTTAAAGCCCAGGGAAGAGGGACCTGTCCGCTCCGGTTTCCCCTGGGTTTTTGACAACGAAATCGACTCTTCCCGCACATGTTCCTGCGCCGACGGCGACGCCTGCGAGGTGTTTTCCGCATCGGGTCTGTTCGCCGGAACGGGCATCTACAACGGGGCGTCGAAGATCCGGGTGCGCATCCTCACCGGCCGCCGGGGGGACTCCCTCTTTGCGCCCTATGCTCCCGGCGGCCTGGACTACCTGCACACGGAACAATCGGCGGCCTTCTTCCGGGAGGCCGTGGACCGCGCCCTGGCCCTGCGGCGCATCTCCTTCTCCGAAAGCGAATCCTGCCGCCTCGTCTTTGGGGAGGCCGACCTCATCCCCGGTCTCATCGCGGACCGTTTCGTGGATGTCCAGGGGCGGGTCTTTCTGGTGATTCAGTTCCTGTCCCTCTCCTGCGAGGTCTTCCGGGAAGAAATCCTCGGAGCCCTCACCGCGGCGGTGAAGCCCTGGGGGGTCTTCGAGCGGAGCGACGGGGAGGTGCGCCTGAAGGAGGGGCTCCCGAAGCAGTCCCGGTGGCTGGGGGAAGGGCGGGAGTCCCCTGTCGTCATCCGGGAGAACGGGCTCCGGTTCTACGTGGACATCCGGGGGGGCCAAAAGACGGGCTACTACCTGGACCAGAAGCGGAACCGCGCCGTCGCAGGGGGGCTCGCGAAGGGCAGGCGGGTCTTCGACGGGTTCTGCCACACCGGGGCCTTCGGGCTGAACGCCGCCCTGGGCGGGGCCCTGGAGGTGATCTCCTGCGACATCTCCCCGGACGCGGTGGACTGGGCGCGCAAAAACATCGCCCTCAACGGTTTTGACTCCGTGATGACCGCCCTGTGCGCGGACGTGTTCGAGGTCCTGCGGTCATACGAGGCCCAGGGCCGCCGGTTCGACCTGATAATTCTGGACCCCAGCGCCTTTGCAAAAAACGCCAGGAGCATCGACCGGGCCTACGGGGGCTACAAGGAAATCAACCTGCGGGCCATGAAAATTCTGTCGGAGGGGGGCCTCCTGGTGTCCTGCTCCTGCTCCCACTACTTTGACGCCCAGCGGTTCTACTCCATGCTCGCCGCGGC
>JAISTZ010000027.1 GCA_031272345.1 Spirochaetaceae bacterium
TCCCCCAACAGGGCCTCCTCGGTCAGGCTGGGCCTCGTCCCGTCCATCAGGGATGGGATCGAATCCTGGAAACTGGAGCTTCTCGGCAGGTCCGGGGCGGTCTTCCGGTCCTTCCCCGCTGAGCCCTCCTCCGCGCCCCTCCCGGAGTCAATCCCCTGGGACGGCAGGAACGCTGCCGGGGCCGTCACCGAGGGAACCTTCACCCCGGCCCTCACCCTGATCTACCGCAAGGGGGACATCGTGACCGTCCGGGGGCCGGAGGTCACCGTGGACTTCACCGCGCCCACCCTGGCCTTCTCGGCAAAGCCGTCCCTCTTCAGCCCCGACAACGACGGCGTCGACGACACCCTTTCCATCAGGCTGGAGGCGACGGACGACTCCTCCGTGGCGTCCTGGAGCTTCGTCGTCACCGAGCCCCAGCCCCCCTTCAATTCCTTCTATCAGATCGAAGGCAGGGGCAACGCGGCCCTCACCAGGGAATGGGACGGGAGGAGCTCCTCGGGCGAGCTGGTCCAGTCGGCCACGGACTATCCCTATACCTTCAGGGCGGCCGACACCCTGGGCAACACGGCCAGCATAAAGGGCAAGATCGGTGTCGACGTGCTGGTGAACCGTGACGGGGATACCATGCGCATCATCGTGCCCTCCATCGTGTTCCGGGCGAACCAGGCGGACTTCGACGGCCTCGGGAGTGACGTGGTGGCGGCCAACAACCGCATCCTCAGGCGGATAGCGGAGATTCTCAACAAGTTCCCCGAATACCGGGTACAGGTCGAGGGCCACGCCAACCCCGTCACCAGGACCGCGGCGGAGGAAGCGGAGGAGCTGCAGCCCCTGAGCGAGCGCCGGGCCAGGGCCACGGTGGACTTCCTCGTGGGCTTCGGGGTCCGGCGGGACCGGCTTTCCGCTGTGGGCATGGGGGGCAAGCGCCCGATTGTGCCCTTTACCGACCGGGAGGGGTGGTGGAAAAATCGCCGCGTTGAGTTTATACTGATAAAATGAGGCGGTGAAAACGTTGTTTTTTGAGCCCAATCAAAATATTAGGGAGTGATAGGAATGCCCACAGCGTACAATTCTGAAGATGTTGACCCGTTTACGAAAATCCGGGTGTCCAACGGACAAGTAATTCTGGTGGTGGATGACGCCCCTGTGAATTTTACGGTGATAAAAAACATGCTGCCAGAATTCTACACGATTTTACCCGCCCGGAGCGGCCCCGAGGCCCTGGAAGCGCTGGGGCGCACCTTTGTGGACCTGGCCCTCCTAGACATCGATATGCCGGGCATGTCGGGGATCGAGCTTTTCGCCAAGATGCAGGAGCATCCCGATTACCGTTCCATCCCGTCGATCTTTGTCACCGGCGAAAAAGACAGCTCCACCATACAAAGGGTGATCGCCATGGGCGCGAAGGATTACATCCTGAAGCCCTACGACGAGAAGACACTCCTCTCCAAGGTGATGCGGGTGCTCAAGGAGAGCGCCGCGGACCAGGCGGAGCTTTTCCTCCTGCGGAAGCTGCGGATCACCGTGGACGCCTGCATGAGGGGGGACGTGGAAAAAGCCGAGGCCGCCTTGAGCGAGGTGCCGAACAACGTGTACAGTATGTACGTGTTTTTAAAGTTCAAGCGGATTCTCTCGGCCCTGCACAACAGGGATTTCAACCGGGCAAAGGAATGTGCGGACGAAATCATCATGGGCCTAAGGAAGCGCTGAAAAATGAAGGTGAATCGGGGGTTATGACGGGAGTCATTTTGGGCGGCGCGAACAATGTGTTCGACGTGGAGTGCGGGGACGGCCTTGTCCGCCGGTGCCGCATCAAGGGCAAGATCCTCCGGGGGACTCAGAGGTGGTATAATCCCCTGGCGCCGGGGGACCAGGTTGTCCTCGAGGAACGGGGGGAGGACGTCCAGATCGCCGGCCTGGGGGAGCGGAAAAACGCCTTTGTCCGGTGGAACGTCAAGGGCCGCTCGCCGCAGCTCCTCGCGGCGAACCTGGACCTGATCCTCCTGGTCACAACACCGGATTCGCCCCCCTTCCGCCCCAGATTCATCGACCGGGCCCTCTGCCAGGCGGAGGAAGCGGGGATCGAGCCGGTGATCCTGGTGAACAAGTGCGACCTGCCCTGTTCCCCGGAGACCGCCGCCCGCATCGGGGACTGGGAGCGCATCGGCTACCGGTGCGTCCGGGTTTCCGCCCGGAACGGGGACGGTATGCCCTACCTGGCGCGGCTTTTGGAGGGCAAACTTTCCGCCCTGGCGGGCCAGTCCGGGGTGGGAAAATCGAGCGTCATCAACGTGCTCGATTCCGGGTGCGTCCTCAAGACCGGGAGCCTCTCCCAGAAATACGGCCGGGGGAGCCACACCACCGTCAAGGGAACCCTCCTCAGGCTCACCTTGAACGAGGCCCTCATGGGCAGGATGGGGGCCCGGGCCTCGGTGATAGACACCCCGGGGGTGCGCCGGTTCGTGCTCGACGGGGAGGCCGGGGTCGACCCGCAGCTCTTTTTCCGGGAAATCCGCCCCTTCGTGGGGAAGTGCGCCTTCGGGCTCTCCTGCACCCACACCACCGAAGGGGGCTGCGCGGTCCGGGAGGCGGTTGCCGCGGGGCATATTTCCCCGGAGCGCTTCGAGAGCTGCCTCCGCATCCGGGAGGGCGACCCCGGCGACTAGGGAGGTATACAATGAAGACACAACGGGCGCTATCCGCGTTTTTGGGAAAACACGGCTTTGACGCCGGGGGTCTCAACCTGGGGGCCCTCACGGATTCCATCCTCTACGACATGGAGACGGGCCTTGGGTCCTCCCGGTCGCCCTCGTCCCTGGACATGATCCCCACCTGGACGGCGCCGGGGGCGGAGCGCATCAGGAACACCAGGGTCATCGCGATCGACGCGGGGGGCACGAACCTCCGGTCGGCCCTGGTGGACTTCGACGGCGGCGGGCGGGCGACCGTGTCCTCGGTGCAAAAGACCGGTATGCCCGGACGGGACCGGATCTATTCCAGGGGGGAATTTTTCGACGCCCTGGCCGCCGGCCTGGACCGCCTCAAGGACGCCTCCCCCAGGATAGGGTTCTGCTTTTCCTACGCCATGGCCATCACCCCCGATGAAGACGGCAGGGTGATTCAGTTTTCCAAGGAGATCCTCGCCCCGGAGGTGGTGGGCGCGCCCGTGGGGGCCTGCCTGGCCGAGGCCCTGCACAGGCGGGGCTGGGGGCCCGTGGAAAAAATCACCCTCATAAACGACACCAAGGCCGCCCTGCTCTCCGGGGCCGCCGCCGCTCCCGGGGGGGCCGAATACAGCTCCTACGTGGGGTTCATCCTGGGCACGGGCCTGAACGCGGCCTATATCGAGAAGGAACCCATCCCCAAGGTCCTGGAAATCGAGGGCCCGGGGGTGATTCCCCCGCGGCAAGTGGTGGTCTGCGAGTCAGGAAAATTCTCCAGGGCCCCCCAGAGTGACTTCGACAGGGTGTTGGACGCCGGGACCGCCACTCCGGGGTCCTATCTCCTGGAAAAGATGTGCTCCGGGGCCTACCTGGGGACTCTGGCGTCCGTCGCGCTCCGCGCGGCCTCCGCCGAGGGGCTCTTCTCCCCGGCCCTGGGGAGGGCCCTTTCGGACCCCTCCTTCACCCTGAAGGACGTGGACCAGTTCCTGTGGTTCCCCCGGGACAAGCAGGGCCCCCTGGGAAGGGCCGCCGCCCTGGGCACGGAGGAGGATTACGCCGCCCTCTACCTGCTTCTGGACTCCCTGGTCGACCGGGCAGCCCGGATCGCGGCCTCGGTGATCGCGGCGGCGGTCATAAAAAGCGGGGAGGGGAAGAATCCCAGCCGCCCGGTCTGCGTCACCCCGGAGGGCACGGTGGTCCACAGGACCCACCGGCTCAAGGAGCGGCTCCTTGCCTACCTGTGGGAGCTCCTCCGGGAACGGGGGCGCTCCTTCGACATGCTGACCCCGGAGGATTCGATCACCCTGGGAGCCGCCATAGCCGCCTGCTCTGGGCCCTCCGGGGGCTTTCGCGGAAGGTGTTGAGCACGTCCCTGGGGTTCCGCGCGCCCCTGATGCGGGAGGCCCCTTCGGATTCCAGGAACTCCAGGAGCTCCCCCAAAACCAGGAGGTGCCGTTCCCTGGCTTCTTCGCCGAGCACCAGCAAAAACACCAGGTGAACCGGCCTGTTGTCCGCAGCCTGGTAGTCGATGCCGCCGCGGGAAAATCCTATTGCGCCGACTATGCCGTTAAACCCGCGGTAGTATCCGTGGGGAACCGCGATTCCCGCCATGACGGAGGTCCCCATCTTGGCCTCCCGGTCTTTGACGGCCGCAAGCATCTTTTCCTTGTCCAGGTCGGGCCTGGCAGCGGAAATCCTTTCCACAAGCTCCTCAAAACACGCATCCTTCGTCGTGCCCTTGAGGT
>JAISTZ010000097.1 GCA_031272345.1 Spirochaetaceae bacterium
GAATACTCCATCATCAGCTCGATTCCCTTCGCCGCCGGGAGGCCCCGTTTTACGTTTTCCACCCCCTCGGTCGCCACCTTCACGATTTGCGCTTTTGTCATATTGAAGGTGTACTTCCGCTGGGCCGGGGAGGTCGAATTGTACAGGTGGAAGATCGCCCGCTTTGCGCCCCGGATGGACTCGAAGGTCCGCTCGATGAGTTCGGGCCGCGCCTGGGTGAGCACCTGTATGGTGACGTCATCGGGGATGCGGTGTTCGTCGATGAGCCGGCGGATAAAGGCGAATTCCGTGTCCGAGGCGCTGGGAAAGCCCACTTCGATTTGCTTAAAGCCGATTTTTACCAGCAGGTCGAAGAATTTGAGCTTCCTGTCGATGCCCATGGGATTGGCCAGGGCCTGATTCCCGTCCCGCAGGTCCACGGAACACCAGACCGGCGGCGCGGTGATCTCCCTGTCCGGCCAGGTCCTTGCGGCGAGGGGGATTTTCCCGAAACTCCTGTACTTTGTCATCATATACTCCTTATATTTGGATAAATCATTGCTCGCCCATGGGAGCAAAAAAAAACCGGCGCCCAAGGCGCCGGTCTGTATGCTTCGCTATAGTTCATGCAAAACCAGATACCCCAGGGCTGAGTGAGAAAAAACCTGCTAGTAGTAGGGCGGTTTGCTTTTGCATGGAAAATAGTATAGGGGAAGAATTTCTTTTTGTCAAGCGAAACCTATCAAAAAAACGAAAAAAATTTCTTTTTTTTCTGAAAATCCCCCCGGAACGCCCGCGCCGCTGTGTTTCTGCCCGGACGGTTAGCCCCTGCCTTCGATCAGCGTGTTTACGATTTCGCGCGCGTCCCTGGGCAGCCCCTCAAGCCATGCCTGCTCCTCGCCTGGCGGCGGGAAAATCTGCCCGTATTTTAAGACATTTTCCGGCTCAATGCCGCACAGGTCTATCCAAATCGCGTTTTTATCCCAGCCGATGGATGCTGCGATCTCTTGAATCATGGCGAGCATCAATTCCTTGCGCTCTGCGGCGTTTCTGCCGGTCCGGACATCCCCGCGAATCCACAGGTGCCGGTTAAAGCGGAAGCCCCCAACGAAACGATTGCTGTCGGAGATTTCGTTAAAAATCACCTGCACATAAAAGGGCGGCGCCCCTGTTTTTTCCGAATGGGCCTTGGTGATCGCCTGCGCGGCCTTTTGCTTCTGTGCTTCATTCAAAGTGTTTGTTTTTACATACACCTGATATGTGGGCATATTCTGTCCTCCTTGTGGGAGTGGTCATTGCTTCCATAAAGCCCGGAATTATGGGGCCGGCTCCAATTGCCTCCTCGCCATAACCCAGGCTCTGCAAGCACTATACTCCCAAAAGCGGAAATTGTCAAGCGGGCGCAGCACATGGCGCCATGGGGTTAGCGCGGTAGTATGGACTCCACCAGGGACTTGAAGGCAAAGTCCTGTTCAAAGTCCGGCAGTGAAGCGTCCCTGGGGATGGTGAAGAGCCCGTTTTCTTCGACGATGACATCGGGGGAAACCGCCGGGGACGCGCCCGGGGCGTCCAGGCCGGGGGGGGCAAAAAGCCTTGGGGAAAAGAGAGAAAACCCCACGGGCCCGGTGATGCGCACCGGAAGCGCTTCAGTTGTCCCGGTGTTTCGCATCGAAGTATCCTATCTGTTCCAAATATTGACGCCTGGTGATCACCAGTTGGATGAGCTCCTGGTACATGTCGTAGTCAACCTCAAGGGCGATGGGGAACACGTAGAGCTCCGTCTCGTCGCAGTAGCGCTCGATGAACTCCGGGCTGGTGACGAACCCCAGGCTGATCATGTTGCTGATCCGGTCCGCGGTCTTGAGGATCTTTGCCCGGCGGCTTCCGTGGTCGATGATTCCCCGCAGGTATTCGCTCTTGAGCTGCCCGGTTTTCTTGGTGACCTCAAGGACGAGCTCGTAGACCTGGCCGGATTCGGAATCGAGCCCCAGGATCAGGTTGTGGTTGAAGTCGGGGATGTCCTCGATCACGTCGTGGATGCAGGCTGCCTTGAGGAGGATGCCGTCGATATACCCGTAGTCAATCAGGATGGCCAGGGTGTCCATCTGGTGGCGGAACATGTTGCCCCCGGCGTGGCGCTTCTTACCGATCAGATTCGTGGCCACCTGCATGTAGGGGGCAAGGTATATCCCCTTGAGGAGCAGCATGTTCTGCGTGTCCATCTTCATGGCGCGGCCCTAAAAATTGCTGATATAGGACGCGAGCTTTTGCACCCGCGTTTTTGCCGTGAGCAGCTTCTCCCGCTCCTGGGCGACCACCTCTGGGGGCGCTTTCTGGGAAAAACTTCCCGCAAGTTTTGCCTCCAGCTTTATGACGAACTGGGCTTCCCGCTCCCGCTCCCTGGTGAACCGGGCGATGAGCTGCTCCGCGTTCACCGAGCCGTCCACCAGGAGGTAGACCTCGTAGCCCGCGCCGCCCCCGGCGATCGCCTTGGGGGGATTCGTCTCCGTGAAGGTGATGTTCCTTACCCCCGCAAGCAACTCGATAATCCCCGTATAGGCGGAAAACCCTGCCGCCGGGGTATCGGCCATGACCTTGAGGGCGATGTTCAGCTTGACCTCCGGCGCAATCCCCGCGTCAATCCGCAGGGCCCGAATCGACCGCACCAGCTCTTGCAGGGCGGAAAATTCCCCGGCGATTTCCGGGTATTCCCGCGCCCCATCCGGCTCCGGGTAGGCCGCGTTGACGAGCATCCCGGTCCGGCCCGCGGAGTCTGCGGTTAATGCCTGGGGCAGCTTCCCCCAGATTTCCTCCGTAACAAAGGGCAGGAAGGGATGGAGGAGCCTGAGACTCTCGGCGAGCACGTTGAGGAGCACCGACACGGCCCGGTCCTTTTCCCCTTCGTCCTCGCAGCGGAAGGAGAGCTTGGTGGCCTCCACGTACCAGTCGCAGAAGTCGTTCCAGAAGAACTCGTAGAGGGCGCTTGCGGCGTCGTTGTACCGGTAGCTCTCCAGGGCGCTCCGGGCGGAGGCGGAAGCGGCGTTGAGTCTGGAGTAGACCCATTTGTCCAGGGGTGAAAGGGCGCAGTCCCCCAGGGGAAGGAGGGCGCGGCCCTCCAGGTTCCCCAGGATGTACCGCGCCGCGTTCCAGACCTTGTTGGCGAACCGGCTCCCCAGCTTGAAGGAGTCCCGGTCAACCAGCACGTCCTGCCCCTGGGCGCACATGAAGGCCAGGGTGAACTTTACCGCGTCGGACCCGTACTCGGCGATCAAGTCCAGGGGGTCCAGGCCGTTCCCCAGAGACTTGCTCATCTTCCGGCCCATCTTGTCCCGCACGAGCCCGTGGATGTAGATGTCCCGGAAGGGGGCCTTCCCGGTGAACTCCAACCCTGCCATGATCATCCGGCTCACCCAGAAGAAGATGATGTCGTAGGCCGTGACGAGCGCCGTGGTGGGATAGAAGCGTTCAAAATCCGAGGGGGATTGCGGCCCCTGGGAGGATGACCTGGGGCCGTCCCGGGACTCCGGCCAGCCCAGGGTGGAAAAGGGCCAGAGCCAACTGGAAAACCAGGTGTCCAGCACGTCCGGGTCCTGCCTCAGGCGGGAAGAGTCCGCCCCGCATTTGGGGCACCGCTCCGGGTCCGTGCGGGAGACAATCACCTCCCCGCAGTCGCAGTACCACACGGGAATCCGGTGGCCCCACCAGAGCTGCCGGCTGATGCACCAGTCCCGGATATTTTCCATCCAGCGGCTGTAGGTGTTCTCCCACTTGCGGGGATAGAACACCAGGTCCCCCCGCTTCCAGCTTGCCAGGGCCTTGTCCGCCAGGGGCTTCATCCGCACGAACCACTGGTCGCTCAGGAAGGGCTCCACCACGGTGTTGCACCGGTAGCAGTGGCCCACCGGGTGGGTGATGTCTTCTTTGCCCCTGAAGAGCCCCTGGGCCGCGATGTCCTCCACCACCGCCTTCCGGGCGGCCTGACAGGTGAGGCCCCGGTATTTTTCCGGCGCGTTTTCGTTCAAGGTTCCGTCGGGGTTGAGCATGTTGATTATCTGTAAATTCTGCCTCTTGGCCATGTCCCAGTCGTTGGGGTCGTGGGCGGGGGTTATCTTGACCGCGCCGGTGCCGAATTCCCGGTCAACGTAGGAGTCCGCGATCACCGGAATCTGCCGGCCCGTGAGGGGAAGATTCACCTGCTTGCCCACCAGGGCCGCATAGCGCCCGTCCCCGGGGTGCACCGCCACGGCCGTGTCCGCAAGCATGGTTTCCGGGCGGGTGGTGGCGATTTCGATGCCCCCGGAGCCGTCAGCCAGGGGATAGACGATGTGATACATGGCCCCGGGGGTGTCCTCGTGGTCGACCTCGTCGTCCGCCAGGGCGGTGCCGCAGGAGGTGCACCAGTTCACCAGGTAGTTCCCCCGGTACACCAGGCCCCGCTCGTACAGGGTGACGAAGACCTCCCGCACCGCCCTGGAAAGCCCCTCGTCCATGGTGAAGCGCTCCCGGTCCCAGTCCACGCTGTCCCCGAGCTTCCGCTGCTGCGCGGCGATGAGGGCGTGGTGTTCCTCCTTCACCTGCCAGGTGCGCTCCAGGAATTTTTCCCGCCCCAGGTCGTGCCGGGAGAGGCCCTCCTTTTTGAGGCGCACCTCCACCACGTGCTGGGTGGCGATTCCCGCGTGGTCGCACCCGGGCACCCAGAGGGTGTCGTCCCCCTTCATGCGGTGGTAGCGCACGGCTATGTCCTGGAGGGTGTGATTGAGCCCGTGGCCCATGTGGAGCACCCCGGTGACGTTGGGCGGCGGAATCACCACCACGTAGGTTTGGCCGCCCGCGACCTTTTGTACGCCCCCGGCGTCCTTACAGAAGTCGCTTTTGGGTTTGAAACAACCCTTGTCCACCCAGGCGGCGTAGATCCGCCCCTCAAAATCCCTTGGGTTATACGCTTTTTCCAGTTCGATCGCTTTCATCGCTTCCTTTTGATGTTGTCCGGAAGGAAGGATAGCAAATTTCGGACGCCGTTACAAGCACACTGGGTGCCAGGCGCATGTGCCTGGCACCACGGAGCACCACGGACATGCGGGTACTTGCGCAGGTCATCCTTTTTCCGCTAGAATAGGAGCGCTCTCCGCTGGACTCCTGTTCAGGGCCCGGCGGGGATGCTGAGGAGAAGACAGGATGACAGACACCGCTTACGATTTGCAGCCCCAGCCCGGTTTACGGGAAGGGGACTGCCGCGTTCCCTCGGGGTGCGCGATTTCCGGCATTTTTTCCCGTTCAGGCAAACGCATAAAGGGGGACAAAATAATCACGTCCATCGCCGTCATGCACGACCGGTCCAACGGCCTGGGGGGGGGCTTCGCGGGGTACGGCATTTACCCGGAATTCAAGGACTACTACGCCTTCCACGTCTTTTATGACGACCAGGCGGCCAAGCGGGAGTGCGAGGAATACCTGGAACGGCGGTTCGACATAGCGAACCTCTCGGCGATTCCCGTGCGGAACAACCCGGCGATCACCCACATCCCCCTGATTTGGCGGTACTTTGCGTCCCCCCACCAGCAGACTCTGGAAGAATTCAACATGGACGAGAAGGAATACGTGGTGCGCTGTGTGAATCACATCAATTCGGGCATCAACGGGGCCTACGTGTTCTCCAGCGGCAAGAACATGGGGGTCTTCAAGGCCGTGGGCTACCCCGAGGACGTGGGGGACTTCTTCCGCCTGGAGGACTATGCGGGCTACTGCTGGACCGGCCACGGCAGGTACCCCACGAACACCCCCGGCTGGTGGGGGGGGGCCCACCCCTTCACCCTGCTGGACTTCAGTGTGGTGCACAACGGGGAAATCTCCTCCTACGACGCGAACCGCCGGTTCATCGAGATGTTCGGCTACAAGTGTACCCTCCTCACGGACACGGAGGTGATTACCTACGTGCTGGACTTCCTCACCCGGAAACAGAAACTCACCCTGGAAGAGGCCGCCCACGTTATGGCGGCCCCCTTCTGGCAGACCATCGAGCGGATGTCCCCCCGGTACAGGGCGGAATACACCTTTCTGCGCCAGACCTTCCCGGACACCCTGATTACCGGGCCCTTCTGCATCCTGGTGGGATTCACCGGGGGCATCATGGCCCTGAACGACCGGTTAAAGCTCCGCTCCATGGTTGCCGCGGAAAAGGACGACATGGTCTACCTGGCAAGCGAGGAGTGCGCCATCGCTGTCCTTGAGCCCAACCCGGACAGCCTGTGGGCCCCCGCGGGGGGTGAGCCCGTCATTGTCACCCTGGACGAAGCGGAAGCCCAAAAAGGAGCCCAATAATGCCGGTCATGTTTTTATACCCTGAATTCGAGGTGAGCCGGAACACGGACCGGTGCATCCTGTGCAGGGCCTGCGAGCGCCAGTGCGCCAACGAGGTTCACTCCTACGACCAGGACGAGGGGTGCATGAAGTCGGACGAGTCCAGGTGTGTGAACTGCCACCGGTGCGTGTCGATCTGTCCCGTGCGGGCCCTCAAAATCGTCAGGAGCAACCACACCTTCAGGCCCAACGCCAACTGGCCCGCCGACACCATCCGGGACGTGTACCTCCAGGCCGGAACCGGCGGGGTGCTCCTGGGGTCCATGGGGAATCCCCAGGAACTGCCCCTCTACTGGAACCGCCTGCTCATCAACGCCTCCCAGGTGACGAATCCCTCCATCGACCCCCTGCGGGAACCCATGGAAACCAAGGTGACCCTGGGCAAGAAGCCCGCGCGGATCGAGCGCAACCCCGACGGCTCCCTCAAAACCGAGATGCCCCCTCAAATCAGGCTTTCAACACCGATTATGTTCTCCGGCATGAGCTACGGCTCCATCAGCTACAACGCCCACGAGAGCCTTGCCAGGGCCGCGGAGACTCTGGGCATCATGTACAACACCGGCGAGGGGGGGCTCCACGAGGATTTCTACAAATACGGCCCCCACACGATCGTGCAGGTTGCGTCGGGCAGATTCGGGGTGCACAAGGCGTACCTTGAAGCGGGCGGGGCCATCGAGATAAAGATGGGCCAGGGCGCAAAGCCGGGCATCGGGGGCCATTTGCCGGGCAAAAAGATAAGCGCCGACATTTCCGCCACCCGCATGATCCCCGAGGGGTCCGACGCGATTTCCCCGGCCCCCCACCACGACATCTATTCGATAGAAGACCTGCGTCAGTTGATCTATTCCCTCAAGGAAGCGGTGGCCTACACAAAGCCGGTCATCGTAAAGATAGCGGCGGTGCACAACGTGGCCGCCATCGCCAGCGGAATCGCCCGTAGCGGCGCGGACATCATCGCCGTGGACGGATTCCGGGGAGGCACGGGCGCGGCCCCCACCCGCATCCGGGACAACGTGGGCGTCCCGATTGAGCTCGCCCTGGCCGCGGTGGACGAGCGGCTCCGGCAGGAGGGGATCCGGAACGAGGTCTCCGTGATTGCCGGGGGCAGCATCCACTCCAGCGCGGACGTGGTGAAGGCCATCGCCCTGGGGGCGGACGCGGTGTACATCGGCACGGCGGCCCTCCTTGCCCTGGGGTGCCACCTGTGCCGGAGCTGCCACGCGGGCAAATGCAACTGGGGGATCGCCACCCAGCGGGAGGACCTGGTGAAGCGGCTCAACCCGGATGTGGGCTACCAGCGGCTCGTGAATCTCGTCACCGCCTGGACCCACGAAATCAAAGAGATGATGGGCGGCATGGGAATCAACTCAATCGAGGCCCTCAAGGGGAACCGGCTGATGCTCCGGGGTGTCGGCCTGAACGAAAAGGAGCTGTCAATCCTGGGCGTAAAATACGCGGGAGAATAAGCTGCGCGGCGCGTTCAGGGGTGAAGGTATTTCTTGATAATCACCCCGCCGTCTCCCCGGGGATAATCCGTTTCAAAATATATCTTGAGGATATTTGCGTCGTCAATGTTGTGCGCGTTCATGGCGGCGTACATATCCAGCTCGTGCATTAAAAAAATGTCATTGTACACATACAGAACGTCACAGGATTCCCCCGGGGAATATTGGGGCAGCGCATCAAATCCGTAGTAGGCGGCATTGTGGGGGGCGTTGTCGAGCATGGCGGAGCGGAGATGTCTGTGGGCGGCGGAATCCGATGCGATGTACGCCCGCGCTTCCCTGTATCCCTCGGTTCCTCCGCTGGGAATATCCGGGATGATTCCGTGGAGGCCGGCCGCGAACATCGCCGCGGCAAGGGGCGACAAAAACCAGACCCGTTTTTGTTCCCCCAGGGATGTGACGCCAAAAGATGCGAGGCAGAACATGAAGGGCGAATTGATGGGCCACAGATACCGGAACGCGATCATGGGTTTTACAAAGGAAATAAGATAGGCAAAAACATACACCAGAACAGGCGCGATGATGATGTAGGAAAGGAAGAGCGCGTTCCGGGGCCGCACAATGTGCAGCCGGGAATTAAGGCTGGACAGCTCTTTTTTTGACGCAAAAAACAAAACCGCAAAACACAGGATCAGGGCGAACAGAAAGGTGTGGCCGATTTGGGGGCTGAAATCCCTGGAGAAATTATAGTTTTTATACAGGACCATATAAAGAAAAAACGGCATGAACGAAGCGGCGAGCAGAAGATTCCCCGCGCAAAACGCGATGAAGGGCTTCCGCCGGAATTGCCGCGCGTATATTCCGTCACCTATGTAAAAGAAAAAATTTGCCGCAATAAGGAGAACACCGTAATAGTGGGCATTCACAATACACAGCGCCGGAAGGAGATAGAGGATGAGCCGGGGGACGGACGGGCGGCGGATGTAATTCAGGAACGCCAGAGAGAGGAGGGGCACAAGAAATATCTTGAGGATGTAGGCCCGCATTTCCTGGGAATAGCCTATCACGAAGCCGCTGATTGCCACAAAGAACGCCGCAAGAATCGCGGCCTTCTTTCCCAGGAAGGGTCCGGCAAAAAGAAACACCGACAGGGATGAAAATGTCCCCAGGAGCACCGAGAGCATTGTCCCCGATTCTTCCGTCCATCCGAACAGGGTGAACCAGAATCGGAGGAGCACAAAATAGAAGGGCGGGTTCCCCGTGTCCTGGAGCACACTCACCAGGGGAAGGTTCGGATTCCCCGCGACCACGGCGCTGTAGATCTCGTCGGTCCAGCCCGAGTGCCTCGTGTACCCATTCCACCGCAGGACGAATCCGGCAGCGATGATCGCGCCGAGCACAATCCACGGGACGTATTTTTTTTCGGAGAATTTTTTCCATTGTTTTAAAACCCAATCCCTCCACAGGAACAGCAGCGCAATGAGGGCGGCCCATGTGGGGGCGTACCAGGCGGGAAAGAGAAAAAACGCGGTCAGTGTTTTTATGCCGAAGTTAACATCCCCGTAGTAATTGCACCAGTTTTTGAACACCAGGGATTTTTCATACGAAATATCAGGAATATACAACAAAACATAACCGCCCCGTTCCTGCCGCCTGAAATTTTTCACCCCATCGGCGGAGAAATAAAACACCCTGTTTCCCACGAAAAAGGCGACGTTGTCGATGCTCCCAAGCACCGTGTCCGCCGGAACGTCACCCTGGGCGGGAATTTGAATCGCCGGATTCCAGTAGGGCCGCTTTAGGGGAACGCGCACGTGCATGATGACTCTGTGATTGACCGAATCCCCCGGCGTGGTTGGGGAGAGCCAATAGGAGCAGGGATTCGGGGAAGTCTCGAATGCAAGGGCGATGTTGCGGGCATACCGGGCGTCCATTTCGATGTTGATGGAGCTGGGGGCGTAGTATTCCCCGATGATGTCCCTGTTCCGCAGGGAAAGAAACAAAAACGAAAGGACCCCGAAGGACACGCAGGCAACGGTAAAACTGATTTTTGCCCAAGGTTTCATCACCCTTTCCATTCTACCGGCCCCGCGGGAAAGGTCAAGCCGGACCTCCCAGGGTTGAATTTAACCCTGGGCAATGGACGCGCCGCGATGTCCCACGTAAAAATCTGACCGAAAAGCCCTTGCAAGGCGCGGGTCAATGCGCTATACTTATGTCTATGGACGCTCTGACAAACATGGACGTGCTCCGGGCTCTCGATTCCATGATTCTCTCCGTATCCGGCTGGCGGGGGATTTTTGCGTTAAGCGGGGACGAGAACGACCCAACCGGGGAGGTAAAACCGGAATTTCTGGCTCTGGCGGCCCTGGCCGCTGATGTCTTTGCGGATTATCTGCACGGGCTCTTCCCCGGGGAAATGCTCCCCATAACCATCGGCAAGGACACCCGCCCCACGGGCGGCGCGATCGCCCGTGCCGTTTTGGGGACGCTCCTTGCCCGGAACATCCCCTGCGAGTACACCGGCACGGCGGCAATCCCGGAGATCATCGCCTGGAGCCGGGGGCGGGGGGGCTTTGTGTACGTCTCGGCGAGTCACAACCCCATAGGACACAACGGGTTAAAATTCGGCGTCCGGGGCGGGGGGGTGCTTGCGGGCGGCGAGGCGGCTAAGCTTATCAGCTTATTCCGGGCGTCCTGTTCCAGGCCGGACGCGGCGGACCGGGCGCTGTTCCTCCTGGGTCAATGTGAGGGTGAACAATGCGCGCGCATTTTCTGCGCCCCGGAAAAGACCAAATCGTGGGTCCTGCGGTCATACCTGAATTTTGTGCGCCCCTCCGCAAAACGGAAGGCCCCAATCCTCCCGCGCCGGATCGGAATCGGGGTGGACTTCAACGGGTCAGCCCGGTGTGTCAGCATAGACAAGGCCCTGCTCAAAAGCATGGGGATTCATGTTTTCGCCATAAACGACAGGCCCGGGGAAATCGTCCACGGAATCATCCCGGAAGGGAAAAACCTCGAACCCGCGGCTGCCTTTCTCGAGGCGCTCCGTTCCGGCAGCGCCCCCGGTTTTCCGGGCAAGCACGGGGAAGCCGGGTTCGCCTACACCTGCGACTGCGACGGCGACAGGGGCAACCTCGTCTACTTTGACGAGGCCGCTTCACGGGCAAGGATTCTTTCCGCCCAGGAGGTCTTCGCCCTGTCGGTATTGGGGGAGCTCTCGCGCCTCCGGGGGACGCAAAAAACAGCGGTGGTCTGCAACGGCCCCACCTCCATGCGGATCGACGAGATTGCCCGGGTCTTCGGGGCCCAGGTGTTCCGCGCGGAAGCGGGTGAGGCAAACGTGGTGGGTCTGGCGCAAAAAAAACGCCGCGGGGGCTACCGGGTGAAGATTTCCGGGGAGGGCTCCAACGGCGGAAGCATCGTCTTTCCCTCAAAGGTGCGGGACCCCTTGAACACGATTCTCGCAATCGTCAAGCTCCTTTTCGGGAGCGGATTCAAACGGTGGTGCGCCCTCTCCGGGCAGGGGCACAAATACCGGGAACGGTACACCCTCGCGGACATCATGGGGACTCTCCCGGTGTTCGCCACCACGGGGGTGACCGAGGAGCGGGCCTCCCTTGTCTTGCGGGAAACCGACCAGGGCGCAATCAAAGGGCGGTTCCAGGTTGAATTTGAAGCCTGGTGGGAAGAGCACAGGGAGGAATTGCTCAGAGTCTACGGAATCGCCTCGTGGACGGCGATTTCCACAAACGGCATGACGGAGCGCAGGGGAATTTCGGACTTCAGCCTTTCGGGAACCGGGGGGCTCAAAATTCTTTTCAGTGATTCCCGTGGGGAGGCCCTGGCGTTCATGTGGATGCGGGGGAGCGCCACGGAGCGGGTGTTCCGGATTCTCTGCGACGCCAGGAACAGCCCCGCCCTTGAATCATTTCTGCTTTCCGAAGAACGCCGGCTGCTTTTAAAAGCGAATCCTTCGTAATCATCTTTTGGGAACCTTTAAAAACTTCAGCCTCAAGAATGGCGGGACTCTGCCGATACATGAATCAAATCTTTTGTGAGGAAGTTTTGTATGCGGTTCCTGTTCAATGTTGTGTTTGCCCTTGCTGCCGCGGCGGCCCTGTCGTTGGTGTTCCCTTCGGGGATTTTTGCCCAGGCCGAGGAACCGGCGGAGGCTCCGGCGGTTGTTGAATCGGTCCCTGCCGAGAGCGCTGAGTCCGCCGCCGCGGCTGTTGACGCCGCCATCACAGATGCGGAAACTGTGGCGGAAAAAACCCAGGCCGCAAGCGCGTCCCTCATCGACAGGCTGAGTCTTGCCCTGGTGCGAACCAGGCTCCCCATTGACCGGGTGAACACCGCGGGAACCCTGATACGAATCATCATCGCCGTCGCCATTGTGATTGTGATGGTGATTGTCATCTGGGTGGTGCGCCTGTTGAACGACAAGCTCTTCGTGCTTGTGACAAACAGGGTGAGCAAAATCATCAAGCCCATAAAAATAAAAACCATCCGGATTCTTGAGGCGAAGCAAATTCTTTCGTTTGTGCAGTTCCTGCTCCGGGCGCTGAAATTAGCTGTCACCGTGTTCCTGGTGTTCATCACGTTGCCCATGGTGTTCGGCCTGTTCCCGCTTACACAAAATCTTGCGGCGACAATCTTCGCCTATATTTTCAATCCCGTAAAGTCAATCTTCCTCGGCTTTGTCAGCTATATTCCGAATCTGTTCACCATCGCAATCATCATCCTGATTATGCGCTACGTGTTCAGGTCACTCAAATTTCTTGAGCTCCAAATCGAGACGGGAAAGCTCACCCTGCCGGGTTTCTATCCCGAATGGGCCCAGCCCACGTACACCATTTTGCGGGTGGTCCTCTATGCGTTTACCGTGGCGATCGTGTACCCCTACCTGCCCGGTTCGGGGAGCGCCGTGTTCCAGGGGGTGTCGGTGCTGGTTGGTGTGCTGATTTCCTTTGGGTCCAGCGCGGCAATCGCCAATCTGGTTGCGGGTTTCGTGTTGATCTATATGCGGGCATTTAAAATCGGCGACCTGATTAAGGTGAATGACGTCACGGGCTTTGTGGTGGAAAAATCCTCGATGGTCACGCGGCTAAGAACGTTTAAAAATGAATATGTCACCTTTCCGAACAACATGGTCCTCAACGCCAGTGTGGTCAATTATCACACCTCCAGCGAAACCGACAAGGGGTTCATCATCCACACGGAGATAACCTTCGGATATTCCATGCCCTGGCAGAAGGTGCACGAGCTCCTCATCAGCGCGGCAACAAAAACCGAATTCATCCTGAGCGATCCTCCCCCCTACGTGCACCAGACCGCCCTGAACGATTTCTACGCGAACTACGAGATAAATGCCTACACCAGGAACGTGGAAAAGCTCTCCAAAATATATTCGGAATTGCACCGGAACATCCAGGACGCCTTCGCCGCCGAACACATCGACCTGACGGCGCCCCACTTCAGGATGAACACAAACAAGGAGCTCTAGGGACACGATGAAAAACTCGATGTTTTTCATCGTGTCCCTTTGCAAGTTTCTCGCAACTCTTTGAGTTGCTACGAAATTGCGGCCTATCAAGGTAGCACTGAAAAAGTCTCGATAACTTTTTCAGTGCTTCCCTAGGGACAGGCCGCAAAAAAACCACGGCCCCCGCCCCGGCAATCCACAGCCTTCCCCCACGGAAAAAAGGGGCTATCCCGGAAGTAATTTCCGGGAGCCTCTTTTTTCTGGTTTAGGCAGGTGAACAGCAGAAGATGAGGCCAAATTCATCCTTATTGAGAGAAGGAAAGGCTCTTTTCGCTTTTT
>JAISTZ010000155.1 GCA_031272345.1 Spirochaetaceae bacterium
AGTCCTTCGGGTAGATGGGATTGAGCACCACGAGCTCCACCTGCGGCCTGGACGAGCCGGGCCCCTGGCGGTGAAAAATAGTCGCCATGGGCACCACGGGCACATTGAGCCGGGCCGCCAGAAAAAAGGCCCCCTGCCTGAACCGGCGCACCTGATTGCTGTACAGATAACATTCGCCTTCGGGGTAAAAATGGATGAACCTGCGGTATTTGAAAGCGGCCTTGCAGCCTTCGATGAGCCGGTCCGGCCCGTCGCCGTCAAAGGGCACGGGGACTCCCCCCAGGAGGCGGGTGAAGGTGCCCAAAAAGGGCGACAATACCGTGGCTTCCAGGAGGGTGTGGTAGGTGCGGCGGAAAAAAACCGCGGCGCTCATCAGCAGTGGGTCCAGGAAGGTGGTGTGATTCGACACGAGAATCGCCTTTTTTATCCCCCTGAGCCGGCTCCTTCCCCGGATTTTGGAGTGGTAGAAGCACCGGTAAAAGGCGTATCCCAGCACCTCGCAGGGATAAAAGGTGAGGTCCGAGGCGATCCTGAAAAAGATAGAACCGTCCACAAGGGGTCTTCCCCGTCTGTAGGGCACTAGGCGTCTCCTTTTTTTGCGGAAAGATATGACATCCCTTTCATTTTATGAGCCGCCCCTTCCACAGGTAGCCCACGCCGAACATCGACCCGTACCAGGAATACATGGCCATAATCGTCAGGTTGACGAAGAGGACCGGGTAGTAAAACGCCGGCCCCAGGGGCAGCTTTTGGAACCAAAAGAGGGTGAACCACGCAAGAAAAATCAGCGCCACGTGGACGGCCAGGCACAGGGCGAAGGTGTCCAGGGGCTGCGCAAAAAACAGCGCCGCAACCACCCGGTAGAACAGGATGAACGGCGGGAACAGCATAAAAATCACGATTGCCGCCAGAATCACAAAGAGGACGGCGGTTCTTTTTTCAAAGAAATCGAAGATGTTCTTGCCGATCCCGCAGACGGCGTCCCTGTAGGAATGGTACATCCTGCACCGGGCAACGGATTCGGTCATAATGAAGAGGGTTTTATACCCCGCCCTTTTGAGCAGCCTCGCCAGGTACATGTCCTCGGTGGTCATTTTTTTTACCGCCTCGTACCCGCCGATGGCCCTGAAGGATGAGGCCCGGACCGCGATGTACTGGCCGATGGCCGCCGCGAACATGGGGTTGCGGAGGACCTTGTCCAGGGGAAGGAGCAGGATGAATCCCGTGAGCATGAACATCAGGGGCACCGTGAGCCGCTCCCCCAGGGTCAGCAGGTCCTGGTGGATGTACCCGGAGATCATGTCCGCGTTGTTCCGGATAAGATTCGCCGCCGCATAACTGACGGAATCCGGCGTGTGCACCGTATCGGCGTCGGTAAAGAGCAGGAACTCCCCCTCCGCCCTGGCGGTGAGCTGGTGCATGGCGTAGCACTTTCCCTGCCAGTCGTGGGGCAGGGGCTTGCCGTCGAAACAGCGGACCTTGCCCGGAAATTTTTGCTCGTACTCCCGCAGGATGGCCAGGGTGTTGTCCTCGGAATTGTCGTTGAGCACGAGAATCTCGTAGTTCCGGTAGGTCTGATTCAGCAGGGAATCCAGGCAGTTCCTGATGTTGTCTTCCTCGTTCCGGGCGGGCACAAGCACGGAAACCCTGGGGCCGTCACAGGAGAGAATCCCCCTGGAATGACGCCGCATCCACAGGATGTTCGCGAGGCAAAAAAGCAGGAAGAACCCCCCCACCCCGGCAAGAACGTATCCGTAATAAAGTCCGACCATGATTACCCTTTACCGCTTTAGTTTTTAGCCCGGCGCAGCAAATCCAGCACAAATTCATTCGCGGGATAAATTTCCAGAGCCCTGGTGAACCAGGAGGCTGCTTCCGGGTAATCCTTCAACTGAAAATACCCGTATCCGATGGCGCTGACGATATTGAATTCGTCGTCCCTTTGCAAGCGCACCGACGTATCCTCCAGGAGGCCCTTGAAGTTTTTTATGCCCAGTTTGTAGTTGTGAAAGGGAGGCGGGGCGTACACGTGCTGGGCGTAGAGGAGCACGTAGGCGGCGCCCGTCTCCGGCGCGGCCTTGATCACCTGCCTGGCGATGCCGCTTATCTTTGACCCGTAAAAAATTGCGTAGGACGTGGGTTTTACGATGCAGTTTTGGGAAACATTCTCCGCATACATCACCCAGGCGTCGCTCAGGTTCGATGAATCCGCGGCTTCCTTGGCGTAGGCGGCGCCCTTGTCAAAGAATTCCCCCGCCCGGTCATTTTTTTTGCCGTACAGGCAGTTTCTTCCCATCATATATTCGCACTTTGAAAGGGCCGTAAGCAGAACGGGGCCCGAAAAGGCGTTCTCCGCGGCCAGAACCGCCTCCTGGTAGAGCCCGGCGATGCGGGAATCGGGAGCCCGGTTATACATGGCGTCCCTGAGGGCGGTGAATTCCGGCCACAACACCGTTGTCCCTTCGGCGGACGCAAGCAGCGGAGCCAGGCACAGCAGACCAAGGGCCATCAATTTCTTCATCACATAAAAGTACCACAAAACAGGAAAGAACAACAGGGTTTCCAAAAAAATTCGAGAAAAATTTCAAAATCCCTTGACATTTTTTTAGGGAAGGTTTATAAAAATGATAGACATCAAAGGCGATGTAGGCAAAGCTCTGCCCGCATCGTCTTTTTTTTATTTTAAAGCGGCCCCAGGCGGCAACGCCCGCCGCAAAGGACGGAAAACATGAGTAAACTTCCCGAAATCTTTGGAAGTCTGGTATTTAACGACACTGTAATGAAACAGCGCCTCCCCAAGGAGACCTACAGGTCGTTAAAAAAAGCCGTGCAGGAAAACAAGCCCCTCGATGTGAACGTAGCTAACGTCATCGCCAGCGCCATGAAGGACTGGGCCGTAGAAAAGGGCGCCACCCACTTCACCCCCTGGTTCCAGCCCATGACGGGGATCACCGCGGAGAAGCACGACAGCTTCATCTCCCCCACCCCTGACGGGGGGGTCATCATGGAGTTCTCCGGCAAGGAGCTCGTCAAGGGCGAGCCGGACGCATCCAGCTTCCCCTCCGGGGGCATCCGCGCCACCTTCGAGGCCCGGGGCTACACCGCCTGGGACCCCACCTCCTACGCCTTCATCAAGGACAATTCCCTGTGCATCCCCACGGCGTTCTGCTCCTACACCGGGGAGGCCCTGGACAAAAAAACCCCCCTCCTGCGCTCAATGGAGGCCCTGGACGCCCAGGCCCTGCGGATTCTCCGGCTTTTCGGCAACGTGGACGCAAAAAAGGTGCTCACCACCGTGGGGCCGGAGCAGGAATACTTCCTCGTGGATAAGGCCCTCCACGACAAACGCAAGGACCTGATTTTCTGCGGCCGCACCCTCTTCGGCGCAAAGCCCCCCAAGGGCCAGGAGCTGGAGGACCACTACTTCGGGGCAATCAAACCCAGAATCGCGGCCTACATGAAGGACCTGAACGAGCAGCTCTGGAAGCTCGGGGTCCTCGCCAAAACCGAACACAACGAGGTGGCCCCGGCCCAGCACGAGCTGGCCCCCATCTTTTCAACCACCAACGTGGCCACTGACCACAACCAGCTTACCATGGAGGTGATGAAAAAAACCGCCCTCAAACACGGCCTCGTGTGCCTCCTGCACGAGAAACCCTTTGCGGGCATCAACGGATCGGGCAAGCACAACAACTGGTCCCTTTCCACTGATACGGGAGTCAACCTGCTGGAGCCGGGGGAATCACCCTCTGAAAACGCCCAGTTCCTGCTGTTCCTGGTGGCGGTCGTCAAGGCGATCGACGAATACCAGGAACTTCTGCGGGTGTCCGTGGCAACCGCGGGCAACGACCACCGGCTGGGGGCAAACGAGGCCCCCCCGGCGATCGTGTCGGTGTTCCTGGGGGAGGAGCTCACGGGCATCCTCGACGCAATCGAAAGCGGCAAGCCCTACGGCAAAAAAGCGCCCCAGGAGATGACCATCGGGGTCAATGTGCTGCCGCGCTTCCCCAAGGACACCACCGACAGGAACAGGACGTCCCCCTTCGCCTTCACGGGCAATAAGTTTGAATTCCGCATGGTCGGCTCGTCCCTCTCCATCGCGGGGCCGAACTTCGTGCTCAACACGATTGTGGCCGATTCCCTCAAGGAATTCGCCGACAAGCTCGAAAAGGCCAAGAATTTTACCGCGGAGCTCAACGCCCTCATCAAGGACACCATAAAGGCCCACAAACGGATCATCTTCAACGGCAACAACTACGAAGAATCCTGGGTGAAGGAAGCGGAAAAACGGGGCCTGGCGAACCTGAAGACCGTGCCGGAGTCGGTGGAAAGCTTCATCGCCCCCAAAAGCGTGGGGGTGCTCACCAAATTCGGGGTCCTCACCAAGAAGGAAATTCACTCCCGGTACGAAATCACCCTGGAGAACTACTGCAAGGTCCTGAACATCGAGGTCCTCACCATGCTGGAGATGATACACAAGGAGATCCTTCCCGGGGTATTCAAGTACGTCACCAGCGTCGCGGCGACGGCCCTTTCGGTAAAGCAGCTCGGGGGCGCGCCCACCGGGGCCGAGGAAGCCCTGGTGTCGAAGCTCTCCCGCCTGGCGGAAGACCTGGCCGGCAAGGCCGCCGCCCTGGAAGGGGAGCTCCTCAAGGTGAAGGCGATTGAATCCGCCAAGGATCAGGCCACGGCGTTTGCCGCAACGGTGGTCCCCCTGATGGCGGAAACCCGCGCTGTGGCTGACGAAATCGAGCCCCTGGTTGCCGAGGAATTCCTCCCCTTCCCAACCTACGGGGACTTGCTCTTCAGGGTGTGACCTTTAAAGCTCCGGCGGGCGGCTTCCGCGCCCCTGTCCGGGCCGAGGCAGAAAAGGGCGTACAGGGGGATGTTGCGGACATTGTTCACAAACCCAAAGTTGCCCTTCCGCACCTTGAGGGAATAGGAGCATCCGAAGGTCCTGCAAAATGACCCAAGACCGGCGGATGCTTTATTTTTGCCCGATTTAACTTCCACCGGAATAACGCCCTGGGGGGTGTCGATAAGAAAGTCAATCTCCTGGGCGTTGTCCCCCTTCCAGTAGAAGAGGGGGACCCCTGCGGCAGCCAACTGGGAGGCCGCGTAGTTTTCCGTGATGACCCCCTTGTAGTAGAAATCCCTGTCGAGCATGATTTCCGGAAGCCGTATGCCCAGGGCGTTGCACAGCATCCCCGGGTCGTTGAGGAACATCTTGAAAAACCCGTCCCGGACATAGCCCCTGAGGGGCATCCGGGGCGCGGACACGGCGTCGCAGAGGTAGACCATGCCGCTCGAAACCAGCCAGTCCAATGCGGAGGCGTAATCCCGGCTCCGCGCGCCCCGCCGCACTTCCCCGTATTGGAACTTGCTGCTCCTGTTCCCGAGCTGGGCGGGGATGGAATTGTAGACCGCCTCTATCTTGGCGCTCTCGGCCTTGCTCTGCACATACTTGGTCATGTCCGCAAGATAGGCGAGCCGGATGTCGGTGAGGATTTTGCCGTTGAAGCGCAGCACGTCATGGTCGTTTTTGATGATGTTGGCCGCGGCTTCGGGCATACCCCCGCAGCACAGGTAGGCCCGGTAGAGATTCAGACATTTTTCGTGCAGGGGCGCGGACATGGCCCTGTTTTTTGCAAAGCAGGCGCGAATCTCCTCCGCAAGGGCGGCGCAGCCCGCGGCCCAGAGGTATTCCTCAAAGTCCATGGGGTACATACGCAGCATTTCAACCTTGCCCACGGGGAAGGGCTTTGAAAACCTGTTGAGCTTGACCCCCAGGAGGGAGCCCGCGCAGATGATTTTATAGGGGACATCTGCCTCGGCGAAGAATTTCAGGGCCGCGATGATGTCCTCCGAATGCTGCACCTCGTCAAAAAAAATCACCGTGCGCGCAAAATCAATGGCCCCGCCCTCCAGGAGCGCGAGACGCCGCAGCTTTTCCTCTGGCCTTATGGGCTCGGCGAAGAGGGCGCAAATATCCGGCCTGTCGAAGAGATTGAAGGCGAGATATTTTTTTGCCTCCCCCTTGAGGAACTCCGTGATGGTGTAGGTTTTTCCTATTTGACGGGCGCCCATCAGGATAAGGGGCAGCCGGGAGTCACTTTCTTTCCAGGCAAGTAAATCGCTATAAATCTTCCGTTCCATAATGACTAAAATTTCACATTTTTAATAGGTTTTTGTCAAGCAAATTTCACATTTTTAATGGTTTTTTAGCGGGAAAATTTCACATTTTTAATAGGTTTTTGAGGATAAAATTTCACATTTTCAATAGTTTTTGATGAAGAAATTCCACATTTTCCGGGATCAGGCGGTTTTGTTGAAAAAAAATCAAAAAAAATCGCAAAGGCCCTTGACATTTCTTTTTTTGTTCATTATTTTAAAAAAATCAAAGGCGATGAGGGCTCCGTGCCCTGATCGCCTTTTTTTATCCGCATCGGTTTCGGTACATAGGCGTACGTCCGCTCTTACGCAAGAGGGGGTGTGCGCTTTTTTTTATTTTATTTTAAGGAGCATGGTATGGAAGAAGCAGTTCAACTGGCGGTCGCTGAGGTTTCGGAATCAGTGACCATGGGGGTGTGGTTCCTGATTGCGGCGGCCCTTGTGTTCTTTATGCAGGCCGGATTCGCCATGGTGGAATCGGGATTCACCCGTGCAAAAAACGCGGGGAACATCCTGATGAAGAACCTGATGGATTTCTGCATCGGCACCGTGGCCTTCACCTTGTTGGGCCAGGGGCTCCTGTGCGCAACCGAGGCGTCGATCGGGGAGTTCATGGGCGCGCCGAATCTCACCATTTTCACCGATCCCCTGAACTACGGCTGGTCCAGCTTCGTGTTCAACCTGGTGTTCTGCGCCACGGCAGCCACAATCGTGTCCGGCGCGATGGCGGAACGCACGAAGTTTTCCGCCTACTGCTGGTACAGCTTCCTCATCAGCCTGATCGTCTACCCGATTGAAGCGTATTGGGTGTGGGGGGCAAACGGCTGGCTGATAAACCGGGGGTACATCGACTTTGCGGGTTCCTCGGCGATTCACATGGTGGGGGGCGTTACGGCCCTTATCGGCGCGGCCATACTCGGTCCGCGAATCGGCAAATACTCCAAGGGCAAGGACGGCAAGGTGATCGTCCACGCGATTCCCGGGCACAACCTGCCCATCGGGGCCCTGGGGTGTTTCATCCTGTGGTTCGGCTGGTACGGGTTTAACGGCGCGGCCGCCGGAACGACGGGCCAGATGGGGTCAATCTTCGGCACCACCACCATCGCGGCGGCGGTTGCCACCTGTGTCACCATGTTCTTCACGTGGATTAAGAACGGCAAGCCCGACGTGTCCATGACCCTGAACGGCGCCCTGGCGGGGCTCGTGGCGATTACCGCGCCCTGCTCCAACGTGGACGCCCTGGGTGCGCTCATCATCGGAGCTGTGGCGGGAATCCTCGTGGTGGTGGTGGTGGAATTCCTCGACCAGAAGGTGAAGGTCGACGACCCGGTGGGCGCGATCGCCGTGCACGGGGCGAACGGCATCTGGGGCACCATCGCGGTGGGCCTCTTCGCCAACCCCAATGTTCCGGGCGCGCCCTCGGGCATCACCGGGGAGGCGGCCGCGGGGCTGTTCTACGGCGGCGGGGCAGGCCAACTGGGTATACAGGTCCTGGGGGTCCTTGCAATCCTTGGCTGGACAATCGTCACCATGTTCATCGTGTTCATGGTTCTCAAGAAGACCGTGGGCCTCAGGGTTAAGCGGGAGGAGGAAATCGCGGGCCTCGACATCGGCGAGCACGGGCTCATCTCGGCCTATGCGGACTTTGCCCAGTTGCTCCAGGCGTCTCCCCTGGAAGACCCCTCGGACATCGTCCCCGGGGCGGTTCCCGTGGCCCAGGCTGTGCCTGTGGAAATCGTCACGCCCCCCACCACGAGTCCCGCGGGGGCAAAGTTCAGCAAGGTGGTCATCATCACCAGGCAGAACAAGTTCGACGCCCTCAAGGACGCCCTCAACGAGATCGGCGTTACCGGCATGACCGTGTCCAACGTGATGGGCTGCGGTGTGCAGAAGGGGGCCAACGAGATGTACCGGGGCGTCCCTGTGGAAGTCAACCTGCTGCCGAAAATCAAGGTGGAAACGGTTGTGTCCAAGGTGCCCGTGCGCTCGGTGATTGAGTCCGCCAAGAAGGCCCTGTACACGGGCCACATCGGGGACGGCAAAATATTCATCTACAACGTGGAAAACGTTGTCAAAATAAGAACGGGTGAAGAAGGCTATGCGGCCCTCCAAAATCTAGGGGAAAAGTAGGCGCTGAACGCATAGGAGGCGATCCGCGCCGGTTGTTGTTGCACGAGGAGCGCCGGTTACCGTCATGGCAGCCGGCGCTCTTTTTTTGTCACGTTGACAGGCGCCCCCGGGCCTGATATGCTTTCCCCATGCTCCTGTGTACGGCCCTCTGCGCGATCGGCGCAGAAAAGGTCCTGGGAAACGAACTCAAGCAACTGGGCTTCACCCTTTCCGCCCCGGAAACCCACGGGGGATACGCCGGGCGGGTGCGGTTTTCCGTCCCCGCCTGGGAGGACCTCTACCGGGCCAACCTCTGCCTCCGCACGGCGGACCGGGTGTTCCTGGAGGCCGCCTCATTCAGGGCGGAGGACTTCGATTCCCTCTACGAAGGGACCTACCGGGCGGACTGGCAGGATTTTTTTAAGAAGAACGTCCGTGTCACCGTCGACAAGGTGCGGACTCATGGGAGCCGCCTGGCCTCGGAACACAGTGTGCAGACCGTGGTGCACAAGGCCCTGAGCAAAAAGCTCTGCGATTCCTTCCGCATGGTGAACCTGCCGGAAAGCGGGGCGGAGCAGGCTGTGCGGGTCTATGTTGACAACGGCCTCGTCACCCTGGGGGTGGACACCTCCGGGGAGGCCCTGCACAAGCGGGGCTACAGGACCCAGGGCGGGGACGCGCCCCTCCGGGAGACTCTGGCGGCGGTTCTCCTGCACCTGGCCCTCTGGCGGCGGAAGCTGCCCCTCCACGACCCCTTCTGCGGCTCGGGCACCATCCCCTGTGAAGCCCTCCTCTACGCCTACAACGCGCCCCCGGGCATCGGGCGGTCCTTTGCCCTGGAGAACCTCGCCTTCTTCGACCGTCGCCGGGCAGAGGATGTGCGCCGCAGGGAGGCGGAGAAGATCCGGAGCGACTGGGTCGTGCGGATCACCGGGAGCGACATCGACCCCAATGCGGTGGAGGCCGCCAGGGGGAACGCCGAGCGGGCCTGTGTCACCATAGGGCGGGCCTTGCAGCTTACCGGGCGGGACGGGCGGATCGAGCGGCCCCGGTTCACCCCGGAGGATTTTTCGTCCCTGAAGGCCCCCTGGGAAGAGGGGGTCCTCCTGGGGAATCCCCCCTACGGGGAGCGCATGGGCGGCCCGGAGGCGGCGGAGGAGGTCTACCGCACCATGGGGGTGTTGTTTGACACCTTCCCGGGGTGGAAGAAGGGGTTCATCACCTCCCACGGGGACTTTGAAAAAGCAATAGGCCGGCGGGCCGGGCAAACCTGGGCCCTCAAAAGCGGCAAACTCGACACATACTTTTATTTTTTCGGGGAGACTCATGTCAATCGTTGTGGAACATGAAAAACGCAGGCGCGAAATACTCGACAATGCCCTCGACGTGTTCATCGAAGAGGGGTACGACGAAGTCACCTTTCAAAAAATCGCCGGGCGCTGCGGCATTACCCGGACGACTCTGTACATTTATTTTAAAAGCAAGCGCGACCTTTTTATCGGGGCCATCAGGCAGCTCACGGGTTCTGTGGAGACGAAAATCAAGGCGCTGATTCAGGACGAGGGGATTTCCAACAGGGAGAAGCTCCGCCGCACCATGAGGATGATCTTTGAGGCCTGCATGGAAAACCGGAAGCTCTTCCAGGTGACCATCGTGTATCTGCTCAGGCTCAAGACCGCGGGCAAGTCCCCGTCGGAGCGGGTGCGCCGGCGGACAATCCGGCTGCGGCACCTGCTTTCGTCAATTTTAATCGAGGGAATCAACCGGGGGGAATTCCGGGGGGTCAACATCAAAAGGGCGAATGAGATTCTCTTTGCCCTGGTGGAGACTCTGGTGTTCCGCCTGGCGGTGTATGACCGGGGCGCGGAGGAGGCCCTCGTGTCGGCGGCGGACTTGGTCATCGACAGCATCACGGCGTAAGAGGGGCTGCGCGCCCAGCCGGAAAGGAGGTCCTATGGGAACCATACAAATCATTCAGGGGGACATCACGTCCCTCAGGGTCGACGCGATCGTGAACGCGGCGAATTCGTCCCTCCTGGGGGGCGGCGGGGTTGACGGGGCCATACACCGGGCGGCGGGCCCGGAGCTCCTTGCCGAGTGCAGGACTCTGGGGGGCTGCAAGACCGGGGACGCAAAGCTCACCAGGGGCTACCGGCTCCCGGCGAAATTCGTGATTCACACGGTGGGGCCCGTCTACAGCGGCGGCAACCGGGGGGAGGCCGAGCTCCTGGCTTCGTGCTACAGGAAGTCCCTCCTCCTGGCGTCGAAACAGGGGCTTTCGTCCATCGCGTTCCCGTGCATTTCCACGGGGGTGTACGGCTATCCCTTCGACGCGGCCTGCCGGGTGGCCCTGGCCGCCCTCAGGGAAACCCTGCCCCAAACGGGGCTGCGGGAGGTGTTCCTGGTGTGCTTCGGCCCTTCGGACTTCGGGGCCTACCGGAAAATCTTCGCCGAGGGATGAGGGGGCATCAGTCTTCCAGCATACCCTTCAGGATCTTTAAGGCCCCTTCAGTTCTGGATACCTTGCCTTCCCGGACATTTTTAGAACCCGGGGGCAACAATATATTGCTGCGGTCAAGGTCCTTTGACCAGACAGTCCCTGACTGGGGATAGTTCCTGCCGACAAGTGAAAGGCCCTTGCCGTTATAGATAAAACAGGCATAGGACATGACCGTGTCCTTGTGCCTTTCAAGCGGCGAAAGTCCGCTGTCAATGGTGACATTGGATACCGGGCTGATTATAAGGGCGCCTGCGTTCTTTTTGGGAATGATGATTCCCGACATATAATCATATACGATATAATCTCCGTCCTGGAGATTAAACACCGAAAAGTCCATGCCGGAAGCATCAAATACCGCCGACTTGAAGCCCCCGCCGTGGTACATCTGATCGAGGGTTTCTTCAAGGACAAGCAGAAATTTTTCGTGCTTATTCTTGAACGCCAGTTCCGCAGCCGCCTTCTCGGCGTTTTTACGCTCCTGTTCTTTGAAATACTCACCGATGCTCGAACATGAAGCGCTCAGCAAGAAGATCGCTGCCATCGACAGTTCAACAAACTTTTTCATTTTTTTCCTTTCCTTCCAACAGTGAGCCGTTGGCGCTTTATTGATTGCGGGGTTATCCCCGCACGTATACCGCAACCCCATAACAATTAAATCCCCCTTGTGGTTTAAATGTCAAGCTCTCTTAATCGTGTGGGCAACAAAAGCTGCTGCCCGCGGCGGGGGCTCGCAAACTAATGCTTCCCCAGCACGCCGAACCGCGAGAGGGGCCACACCCGCACCACCGGGGACCCCAGGATGCTCCGGGCGTTCACCCCCTGGGGGTCGATGTTCGAGTAGTAGAGCAGGGGCATGGGGTCCAGGGCCGTGAGGGGCCGCAGGGTGTCCTCGTAGGAGTGGCGCATGTCCAGGGAATTGAACCGGTTGTCCCCCATCATGAAGAATTCGTCCCTGGGAATGAAGGCGGGGGAACCGTCCGGGGTGTTCGGGGGAAAGAGGGGCATGTTCCGGCGGTCAAGGAGGAAGGCGTAGCCGTTCAGGGCCTCCGCTTCTTCCATGAGGGCCCGCTTGGCTTCGTCCCGGCCCCACTGGGACGAGGGGGCCCCCACGGCGGTGAGGGCGGCGTTCCGCACGGCCATGCGCCCGAAGGCCCGCTTGAGGAGCAGGTTGAGCCTGAGGTTCGCGTCGTCGTAGAGGTTGCCCCCGGCGAGGAGCTCCGGGGTGTTCACGTCGGGGGGAAGGTCCGAGGCGAAGAGGGCCGGGGGGAGCTCGCCGATCCAGCCGGTCATAAATTCCGTGAACCACTCCTCCCCGCCGGCCACGGTGAGGAGCTTCCGGGTGATTTCCTCGTTCAGGGTGAAGAGCCGGTACTCAAAGAAATCCCCCCTGGACACGAGGCCGGAGAAATCCGCCCCGTCCCCGGCGGGCCCCCTGAGTCCTTTCCTTATTGACGCGAATTCCCGGGCAAGGGAGCGGCAGTCGTCCCGGAGTTCCCCGTAGGACACGCTGTTCCGCCGGGCCTCCACGGCGATCATGGAGTCGTACTCGGCCTGGGAGATGGGGACGGAGCGCACCCCCCGCAGGATGCCCTGGGGAAGGGACGCCAGGTTCCACTGGGCCCAGTCGTCCTTGACGGGCTTGAAGCCCGTGCCCTCACGCCGGGCGTAGAGCACCCCGTCCTGGAGGAGGAGCTGCTCCCCAGGCTCCCCGGTGACCCGCTTCACCAGGGGGTCCGCCTTGGGGTTCCCCTCCTGGTCGACATTGAGGTTCACCCCGGTAAAGGTGAGCATGAACACGAGCTGGGACACGAAGGTCTTGACCTCGGATTTTCTGTCCTGGGAATAGTGGGGATTCCGGAAGACCACGATGTCACCCCGGCGGTAGGTGCGCAGCCTGGGGAGGCCGATGGACGACAGGGGGAACCGGGAGCCCGAGGGGGTCTTGAACACCACAACCCTGTCCCGCACCAGGAATTCGCTCACCATGGACTCCGAGGGGATTTCGTACAACTGGACGATGAAGAGGTGAATCAGCGTGACCAGGCAGACCGCCTGCACCAGGGCGTCCACCCACTCCAGGGCCTCCCGGATGATTCTGCGGGGGCCCCAGCCGGTCCTGGGCCGTTCACCCCGGCCCGGGAGGGCCGCGCGGCTTTTTTGGAGCAGGGGGTTGGCGGCCCACACGCGCTTGTCCGCGAGGAACCGCAACGCCAGGGAGGACAGCACGAAGAGGACGGCCCACAGGGCCACGGTGACCGCATCCAGGGCGAAGGGGGCGCCCTCGTCCCCGGCGCGGCGCAGCACAAAGGAGCACAGGTGCACGAAGGGGAGGTACTGGAGGAGCTTCCGCATGACCGGCACGGCCCTGGCGTCACTCTTGCTCACCAGAAAACGGGCGCAGAGCAGCAGGGCGGCCCAGAAGACCAGGGAGACCGGAAGGGCCAGGAGGGAAATGTCGGGATGAACGGAGACGTTGAGGAGCGCAAAACCCGCCGCCAGGATCCAGACGGCGCGGATTAACAGGGTGAGCTTTTTTGCCATGGCCGGAGTATAGCAGAAAATACAAAAAGGGGCTATCCTGTGGCCATGTCCGGCGATTTTGACTTTTTCCCCTTCACCCCGGAGGACGGCGTGCACGACCTGGGGGAGGGGCGCTTCTCCCTTCCCCCGTCCCTCATCGCCCGGATCGCGGTCCGGGCCTTCGGGGACATTGCGTTTTATTTCTCCCCCAGGCACGTCGCGCGCCTGCAAGCCGCCTTCAGCGACAGGGAGGCCTCCCCCAACGACAGATTCGTCCTCTCCATGCTCCTCAGAAACGCCCGGGCCGCCTCCGGGGGAAAGCTGCCCCTGTGCCAGGACACGGGGATCGCCGCGGTGTTCGGCTTCAAGGAAAGCGGCGTGGTCGTGACTCCGGGGGAGGGGGCCGCCCTTTCCGCCGCCGTCCGGGAGGTGTACGCGGAGAAGCGGCTCAGGTTCTCCACGGTCCTTGCCTCGTCGTTCTTTGAGGAATACGACCCCGGGGACAATCTCCCCGCCCAGGTGATGATCTTTTCTGTTGACTCCCCCTCGGGTGACTCCCCTCCGGGGGCCGCGGGGATCTTCACCGGAGGCCCTCCCCGGTTTTGGGATCCCCCGGCCTACAGGCTGCTCTTTTCCGCAAAGGGTGGGGGCTCCTCCAACAAGACCCGCCTGATTCAGGGAACCAAGGCCCTGGTGAATCCCGCTTCCTTCAGGGAGCTCCTTAAAGAAGAAATCGCCGCCATCGGGACCGCCGCGTGTCCCCCCTACACCATCGCGGCCGTGGCCGGAGGATTGAGTCCCGAAGAAAACCTCCTCGCCCTCAAGCTGGCCGCCTCCGGCTGGTACGACTCCCTCCCCTTCGCCCCGTCCCCGGAAGCGCCGGGGGCTCCCTTCCGGGACAGGGAGCTCGAAGCTTTTATGATGGACTGCGGGCGGAACACGGGTCTGGGGGCCGGAGCCGGGGGCAGGGCCTTTGCGGTGGATGCCCTGGCGGTGCGGCTCCCCAGGCACGGGGCGAGTTTTCCCGTGTCGGTCGGGGTGGCCTGTTCCGCCCACAGGACGGCCACGGCGATCATCACCAGGGAGGGCTGGTGGCTGGAGCGGCTGCTCCGGGACCCGCCGGAATGGGCCCCCCCGCCCGTCCCCGCGTCCGCCCTCAGGGTGAACACGGAGAAGGGTATGCAGGCCGCTCTCCGCTCACTCTCCGGCGCTCCCGCGGGCAGTCTTGTGCTCGTCTCAGGCCCCCTCCTCGTGGCCCGGGACGCGGCCCACAGCCGGTGGAAGGCCCTCCTCGATTCCGGCTCGCCCCTCCCGGACTACACGCGCCGTTACCCGATTCTCTACGCGGGTCCCGCGGGAACCCCGCCGGGCTGTGTCTGCGGGAGTATCGGCCCCACCACCGCCGGGCGGATGGATTCCTACGGGGAGCTCCTCATGTCCCACGGGGCCGGTCTGGTCACCCTTGCCAAGGGGAACCGGAGCGCCGCATGGGAGGGGGTGTGCAAAAAATACGGGGGCTGCTACCTGGGTGTGCCCGGGGGCTGCGCTGCCCTCATCGCCCAGGAGAACGCCCTGTCCCTGGAGACCCTCGACTACCCGGACCTCGGCATGGAGGCGGTGCGGCTCCTTACGGTGAAGGACCTCCCGGCCTTCGTGATGGTAGGGTGCGGGGGAAAATCCTGAGTTTGACAGCGCTTCCCTAGTGCGGCTTTTTCTCCAGGGTCATCTTGTCCGGGTCGTTCACCATGAGCATGGGCTGGCCGGTTACGTCCAGGGCGTCACGCCAGAGGGCGCCCGTGGGGTCGACCCGCTTCCGTTTTTGGACCGCCAGCTTGATGGGGATGTGGACGTACTTGTCGTTGAGGAGACCGATGAGGGTCTTTGTTTTTCCCGCCATGGCCGCGTGGACCGCGTTGCTTCCCAGGCGCTCGCAGTAGATTGAATCCGCCGGGGAGGCGATCGCCGAGCGGATTTGGTAGCTTGGGTCGATGTATTTTATGGTGTAGGGAATGCCCTCGGCCTTGCAGTATTCGCTGATCTTGTCCCGGAGGAACACCCCGATGTCGTTGAGCTTGATATTGCCCGAGGCGTCTTTTTTGCCCGTGGACTTCATGTGTTCCTGCCCGGCCCCCTCCGCCACGATGACCACCGCGTGCTTGCTGGCAGCAAGCCGGTCCTTGAGGCGCGCAAGGAACCCCTGGGGCCCCTCCAGGTCGAAGGGGATTTCCGGAATCAGGCAGAAGTTCGCCTCGTGGCTTGCCAGGGCCGTGTGGGTGGCGATGAACCCGGCCTCCCGGCCCATCAGCTTGATGAGCCCGACGCCCCCCAGGTGGGAGTGGGCCTCCATGTGGGCCGCGGCGACCGCCGCCGTGGCCTGGGCGACGGCCGTGTCGAACCCGAAGGTGCTCTGGATGAAGCTTACGTCGTTGTCGATCGTCTTGGGGATGCCGATGACCGAGACCTTGAGGCCCCGGCGCTCGATTTCCTCGGCGATTTCCAGGGACCCCCGCTGGGTGCCGTCCCCCCCGATGATGAACATCATGTTCAGGTTGAGGGCCTCGATCGCGTCCGCGATGTCCGAGACCCGCTCGCCCCCGCCCCGGCTCGTGCCCAGGAAGGAGCCCCCGGCCTTGTGGATGTCGTCCACCACCACGGGGTTGAGGTCGATGGGCTCAAGGCCGGTTTCGGGGAAAAAGCCGCTGAACCCGTAGCGGATGCCCCGGATGCGGCGCACCTTGTAGCGGTGGTAGAGACAGCGGACCAGGGAGCGGATGACGTCGTTGATGCCCGGACAGAGCCCCCCGCAGGTGCAGATACCCGCGTTGACATGCTGGGGCATAAAATAAATCAGCCGCCTGGGGCCGGCTTTTTCGAGCATATTGGGGGGATTTTTCTTGCCCCAGGGGATGTCCGTGTCGGCCCCCTGGGACAGGTGGTGGTGCACACTGTCCCCGAAGACATTCACCTCGTAGCGGACCCAGGAATCGTCGGTGACGAATTTTGCCTTGTAATGACCCAAATGGGTCGCCAGGTCGATCGGGGAGGGTATCTTACATTCCCCCAGGGTGTCGATTGAAAAATCGTAGACTTCTTCCATAAAACAAACCTCAATTGACTAAAAAATAGCGTAAAAACGAAAAAAAGGCAAGATACCTTGCAATCCCGGCGCGATTGGTGTATACTACCCCTCTCATAAATCACTTTTGTGGAGCGGGTATGGATACTGCACATTCAATCACCATGGAAAAAATCGTCAGCCTGTGCAAGCGGCGCGGGTTCGTGTTTCAGTCCAGCGAGGTCTACGGCGGCCAGGCCGGGGCCTGGGACTATGGGCCCATCGGCATCGAGCTGAAGAACAACATCCAGCGGGCCTGGTGGAAGGAGATGACCCAGCTCCACGACAACATCGTGGGCCTGGACGCGGCGATTCTCATGCACCCCAGGGTCTGGGAGGCCTCCGGCCACGTGGAGAACTTCACGGACCCCCTGGTGGACTGCAAGAAGTGCAAGGCCCGGTTCCGGGCCGACCAGATCGATCCCGGTCTTCTTGCGCAAAAGAAATGCCCCGAGTGCGGGGGGGAACTCACGGACACCCGCAAGTTCAACCTCATGTTCAAGACCCACATCGGCCCGGCGGAGGACACCGCCAGCGTCATCTACCTGCGCCCGGAGACCGCCCAGGGCATCTACGTGAACTACAAAAACATCATCCAGTCCAACCGCATGAAGATTCCCTTCGGAATCGCCCAGGTGGGCAAGGCCTTCCGGAACGAGATCGTCACCAAGAATTTCATCTTCCGCACCTGCGAGTTCGAGCAGATGGAGATGCAGTTCTTTGTCAAACCCGGGGAGGACGAAAAATGGTTCAACTATTGGCGGGGGGAGCGGTGGAATTTCTACAAAAAATACGGCGTCCGGCAGGAAAAGCTGCGCTGGCACCAGCACGGTCCGGACGAGCTGGCCCACTACGCCAAGGACGCCTACGACATCGAGTTTGAATTCCCCATGGGCTTCCGGGAGCTGGAGGGAGTCCACAACCGCACCAACTACGACCTCACCAGGCACACGGAATTTTCCGGCAAGGACCTGCAATACATCGACCAGGACAACGGGGCGGAACGGTACGTCCCCTTCATCATCGAGACCTCCGCGGGGCTCACCAGGAACGTGCTCATGTTCCTCTGCGACGCCTACGACGAAGAAAACGTGGGCGCCGGCGACAAGCCCGACTGGCGGACGGTCCTCCGTTTCCATCCCAAAATCGCGCCCATAACCGTGGCGGTGCTGCCCCTGTTCAAGAAGGACGGCCTTTCGGAGCTCGCCGTGGACATACGGAACGGCCTGCGGGAGTCCTTCATGACCGATTACGACGAGGGGGGATCCATCGGCAAGCGCTACCGCCGGCAGGACGAAACGGGCACGCCCTTCTGCGTCACCATCGACTACCAGACCAAGGAGGACAACACGGTCACGGTACGCTTCAGGGATTCCATGGAGCAGATCCGCGTCCCCAGGGACGAACTGACGGCCGTAATCAACCGCGAAATCTCTTCCTATTCCAGGAAATAGCGGCCCCGTCATGGAATACGTTGCCCTTGGGCGGACAAACGTTCTGGTGAGCCGTACCGGTCTTGCCGCGGGGAGCCTCAGGCTCCAGAGCGCCGCCGAACAGACCGCCCTCATCCGGGAGGCCTACGACAAGGGGGTAAACTACTTTGACTTTTGCTGCTGCGGCGGTGACGAACACCTCACCGCCCTGGCCGCGGCCTTCCACGAGATCAGGCAGAACGTGGTGCTCGGCGCCTGTGTGACGGCCCCTTCGGGGGCCCGCCTCAAGGTTGTCCTGGAAGGGGCCCTCACGGCCCTCAACACGGATTACATCGACCTGCTCCAGGTGGCGGGTCTTGACGCGGCGCCGGTCCCTGGGGGCGAAGACGGGGTTGCGGACACGATGGCGGCCCTCAAAAAAGCAGGCAAGATCCGCTACGCGGGCCTTGCCGCGCCCTTCGCCTTTGCCCCCGCAAGCCTCCCCGGGTCCTCCGTGTTCGACACCCTCCGGTTCCCCTTCAACCGGGAGACCCAGGGGGAGGCCGTGCAGATAGCCGAGGTCTGCGCCAAAAAGGCCCTCGGGTGCCTGGCCGCGGAGCCCCTCTGCGCCCCCTTCGAGGAAATCGAAGACGCCTTCCTGTTCCTCAGGCAGTTCGAGCAGGCGGTCCCCCTGTGGGAGGTCCGAAGCCGGGAACAGCTCCAGGCCCTCCTTGCCCTGGGGCGGAAATACGAAAAATAGGGGCGCGGATCATATTGAGTTGTTGCGAAATTGCGGCCAAGTAAAGTAGCACTGCAAAAGTCTCGATTGACTTTTTCAGCGCTTCCCTTGTGAAAAATCCTTCCTTCCGCTACACTGTCCCCATGGCTGAACTGAACGACACCCATTCCATGAGTTACGACAAGGCCCTGGAACTGAGTCGGGCGCTTGAGGCGGACATCCGCGCGAATCCCCACAGGCACGTGCTCCTTACCGGGGACAGGCCCACGGGCCGGCTGCACATCGGGCATTATTTCGGGTCCCTGCTGAACCGGGTGGAACTTTCCCGGTTGGGCCTCCGTACCTTCATCCTGATCGCGGACTACCAGGTGCTCACGGACCACGAAGCTTTTTCGGACATCAAGGAGAACACCCTGAACCTGGTGATCGACAACATCGCCGCGGGGCTCGCGCCGGGCAAGAACACCGTGTTCTTTCCCCACAGCTACATCCCGGAGCTCAACCAGCTCATGCTGCCCTTCCTGACCCTGGTGTCGAGCGCGGAGCTGAGCCGGAACCCCACCGTAAAGGACGAGATCGCCTCCGCGGGCCTCAAGTCCGTGAACGAGGGCATGTACACCTATCCCGTGCACCAGGCCTGCGACATCCTCTTCTGCAAGGGCACCGTGGTGCCCGTCGGCAAGGATCAACTGCCCCACCTGGAGATAACCAGGCTCATCGCCCGCAGGTTCAACGAGAACTATGCCAAAGGGACCCCCGTGTTCCCGGTCCCCTTCGCCCTGCTCAGCAGGAGTCCCAGCATCCTGGGGCTTGACGGAAACCAGAAGATGAGCAAGTCCAGGGGGAACGCGGTCATGCTTTCCGCCTCCGAGGACGAGACCGCGGCCCTCATAAAAAAGGCCAAGACCGATTCCGATCGGAACATCACCTACGACCCCCAAGGACGGCCGGAGGTGGCGAATCTCCTTCTCCTAGTGTCCCTGTGCACGGGGGAGACCCCGGAGGATGTGGCCGGAAGAATCGGCGATAAAGGCGCGGGGGCCCTCAAGCAGGCCCTCACGGAGGCCCTGAACGAAAAGCTCCGGCCCCTGCGCGCGGAACGGAAGCGCCTGGAGCGGGACCCGGGGTGGATCAGGCAGGTGCTCCGGGACGGAGTCGCCGCTGCCCGGCAGGTTGCCGCGGAGACCCTCTCGGAGGTGCGCCGGGCCATGAACATGGACCACCTGGAATGAAGCGGAACAGAATACCCGCCGCCCTGGGGGCCGTCCTGGCCGTCGTCCTGGGGGCCGCCGGCTGCGGCAAGACCGGGGAGCTTTCGGAGGAAGAAATCGCGGCCCTGACCGGCGGGGCCCTGGAGGACCTCATCGCCCGCACCACGAGCAAGCCCTGGCGGGGGGAGGACTTCGAGCCGGGCATCGTAGGGGGCACATGGAACGGGAGCGCCACCGACGACCCCAAGAGCTTCAACCTCTACCTTGCCGAGGCCGACGCCGCCACCGCGGGCATCGTCGGGGCCATGCACGACTACCTCCTGGACTACGACTATGTAAAGCGGGAGTTCATTCCCCGGTGCGCCTCCGGGGAAATCATCGTGAACGAGGAGGCGGGAACCCTGGACGTGGTCTACACCCTCAGGGACAACCTCTCCTGGAGTTTCTACAACTCGGACAAAAAAATCCCCGTCACCTCGGACGACGTGATCTTCTGGTACAACGAAATCGAAGGGGACGAGGCCTTCCAGAGCCAGGCCTACTCGGGCCAGTTCATCACCATGGAGGACGGAAGCCGCGCCCATGTGGACATAGAAAAAATCGACAGCCGCAGGTTCGTCTTTCATTTCCCCAGGATAAACGCGGATCCCTTTTTGTTCACCAACATGAACTTCGGCCCCAAATTCATCTACGAAGGCGCAAAAAAATCCGGCGGAGTCGAGGGGGTCGCCAAGGTCTTCAGCGTGTCCGGGGACCCGAAGCTCATCCCCTCCATGGGCAGGTGGTTTTTGACCGAATATTCCCCGGGTCAGCGGCTCGTGTACGAGCGGAACCCGGATTACTGGGAGCGGGACTCCGGGGGCGCGGCGACGGTCTACCCGGAGCGGGAAATCGTCAGCATCGTGCCCGACGACAACACCCAGTACCTCCTCTTTAAGCAGGGCAAACTCGAAGCCAACTCCCTCAAGCCGGAAAACGTGGAGGAGGCCGCGGCAAACGCCGGGGCGGGAAAAAACGGGTACACCGTGTTCAATGCCGAGGGGTCGATCGGCGCGAGCATGTGGTCCTTCAATCAAAATCCAAAAAACAAGGACGCCCCCTATTACCGGTGGTTCACCAAACGGGAATTCCGCCAGGCCATGAGCTGCCTCCTCAACCGGGACAGAATCATCGCCCAGGTCTACCGGGGCCTGGGGGAGCCCAAGTACGACTTCTTCCCCGAACCGAACCCCTTTTACAACCCCGGCATCACCCTGCGCTACCGGTATAACCTGGAGCGGGCGGAACAACTCCTGGCCCAGGGGGGGTTCAAACGGGGCGCGGACGGCGTTTTGCGGGACGACAGGGGGGTCCCCGTGGAGTTCGACCTGAGCTTTGCCGCGGACGCCACCCTGTGGACAGACATCGCGTCCATCGTCGTGGACGAGTGCGCCCGGGTTGGCGTCAAGGTGACTCCCAGGCCCACGGACTTTCAGCGCCTGGTGGAACAGCTTACGGGGACCTTTGACTGGCAGTCGATCTTCATCGGCCTGGGGTCGAATTTGTTCCCCTCCCAGGGGAGCAACGTGTGGCCCTCCGGCGGCCCCCTGCATCTGTGGAATCCCGCCCAGAAAGCCCCTGCCACGGAATGGGAAGCCCGGATCGACTACCTCTACAACGAGGGCTCCTACACGATCGACCGCCAAAGGGCCTCGGCAATCTGGGACGAATACCAGCGGATTCTGCTGGAGGAGTGCCCGGTGATTTACCTCATCCGGTCCCGCACCTTCGTGGCCCTGCAAAACCGCTGGGACTTCACCAACGTCTACTACGACAACATCGGGGGCCTGCAAACCGACCGGGCCTGGCTCAGGAAGGAGTGACTGTGAAGGAACACACAAGGGACGGCTGGTACGGGGCCCCCGTTGCCGTGATTCTGGAGTGCATCCTTGCGGGCCTCGGGGCCGGAGGGGTGATCGGGGTGTTCAGAATCCTCCTGGGCAAGGCCGGGCAGATCCGGCGGTGGGTCTACGGGGCCCTCCCCTCGGGACCGGCCTACGCCTTCGTCCTGTGGATCGGGGCCCTCGTCCTCATCGGGCTCTTCCTGGGCTGGGGAAGCAAAAAATTCCCGATGATCCGCGGGAGCGGCATCCCCCAGCTCAAGGGGGCCCTTTCGGGCAAGCTCAGCCTCCGCTGGACAAGGGAGCTCCCCATGAAGGTGATTACGGGAATCCTCAGCATCGGCGCGGGGCTTTCCCTGGGCAGGGAGGGGCCGAGCATCCAAATCGGGTCCTATGTGGGGGAGGGAATCCTCAGCTTCTTCCCCAGAAAGGGGGAGGAGCGCCGGTTCGTGCTCCTCGCGGCATCGGCGGCTGGGGTGTCCGCGGCCTTCAACGCGCCCCTGGCGGGGGTCTTCTTCGTGGTGGAGGAGATGGGGGCGCAGCTCTCGCCCCTCTTCCTCTCCTGCGCCATGGCAGCCGCCGCCGTGGCCGACGGGGCCGCCGGTTTCCTGGGGGAACCCGTGCCGGTGTTCAGCTTCCGGCTGGTGACGGTGCTGCCCCTCTCGCGGATCCACTGGGTGATTCTCCTGGGAATCCTCTGCGGCCTCCTGGGGGCCCTCTTTAAGCGGAGCCTCTACACGTCCCTGGACCTCTACGACAGGCTCCGCATCCCGCCGATCCTCCGGCCGGTCATCCCCCTCCTCGCGTCGGTCCCCCTGGCCTTTTTCCTTTCCGACGTCACCGGCGGGGGGCAGGAACTGATCGAGTCCCTGGCGGAGACTCCCCGCGCCCTCCCCGCCCTGGGGATTCTGCTGGGGGCAAAGCTCCTCTTCACGGCCCTGTGCTACGGATCGGGAACCTCCGGGGGCATTTTTCTGCCCTTCCTTTCCTGCGGGGCCCTCACCGGGGTCGCCCTGGGCACGGTCCTTGCCCTTGGGGGGATTACGGCCCCTTCGGAGTGCCTGAATTTCCTGGTCCTGGGGATGGCGGCGTTTTTTACCGCCGTGGTGGGCGCTCCCCTCACAGGAATCGTGCTGATTCTGGAGATGGCCGCCAACTTCAATCACCTGGGGAACCTCATCGTCACGTGCTTCTTCTCCTTCCTCACGGTGAACCTGATGGGCTCCATGCCCGTGTACCATGTGCTCCTGGAGCGGCTGACCGGCGGGCAACACGAATAACCCGCCCCTTGACCTTCCTGCTCCAATGCCCATGTTCACCTTGCGTAACCATCTCTTTCCGCCGATAATACACCCGCAGCCTTGTTCAGCGGTTGTGCGTATTTCATGTTGCGGAGGCTCCTATGTTTTGTGGCGTCCCTGGATGCCGTGTTTTTCAGACAGTATTTAATGTCGGCGCAAAGGTTTTGCCCTGGCGCAGGGCCGTTCCGGTGACCGGCTCCGGGGCGGTTGCTAAGATCCCCGGACTGCTGGGGCAGTTGGGAGTCGCCAGGCCCATGGTTGTCACCGACAGGGGACTCATGGAATCGGGAACCGCGGGCGTGGTGTTGGGAGTGCTGGAGGACGCTTCGGTGCGCTACGCGCTGTTTGACAGGGTTGAATCAAACCCGACGGTGAACACCGTCAATTGCATCGCGGAACAATACCGGGCGCAGAGGTGTGACGGCTTTGTCGCTCTGGGAGGGGGCTCCCCCATGGACGCAGCAAAGGCCGCGGGCGCGCGGGCCGTCTTCCCGAACAAGACGGTCAATCAACTCGGAGGACTCCTTCGGGTGTGGAAGAAGATACCGCCCCTCGTCGCGGTACCCACAACAGCGGGCACCGGAAGCGAGACCACCATAGCGGCCCTGATTACGGACGGGGAAACCCGCCACAAGTACGCCATCATGGACCTGCACCTGATACCCACCTATGCGGTCCTTGACCCGGACCTGCTCACGGGACTTCCCCCGGCCATTACCGCGGCCACCGGCATGGACGCCCTCACCCACGCGGTGGAGGCCTACCTCTGCTGGACCTACAACACAGCCGAGAGCATCCGGTTCGCCCTGGACGCGGTCAAAGGGATTTTTGCGAACCTGGAAAAAACCTATAATGACGGGAATGACAAGGGCGCCCGCATGGCCATGCTGGAGGCGTCCTACAATGCGGGGTTCGCGTTCACCCGCGCCGGAGTTGGGAACGTCCACGCGATCGCCCACACCCTGGGGGGACTCTACGATACGCCCCACGGAATCGCCAACGCGGTGATACTGCCCGTGGTCCTTGAGGACTATGGTGAAAGAGTCTTTAAAAAGCTCAGCGCCCTTTCGGAAGCCGCGGGAATTGCCCGCGCCGGAGCGAGTGACCACGAGAAGGCGCGCGCCTTCATTGGGGCCGTGAGGGGATTGAACGAGCGCATGGGAATCCCCAGGGGATTTGACTTCATCAAGGACGAAGACATCCCGCGGATGATCGCCTGGGCTGACAAAGAAGCGAATCCCCTGTACCCTGTCCCCGTGGTCTACGGCAAAAAAGGATTCGCGCGAATCATTCAACGTATACGGAGGTAAAAAATGAAAGTTGAAGAAACCAAATTCGGAATCACAGAGGGTGGGGAAGAAGTCTCCCTTTTTAGGATTCACAACACCAGGGGAGTCGCCGTGGAATTGATTTCCTACGGGGCCGCGATAAAATCCGTCAGAACCCCGGACACACGCGGCGTTGTCGACGAAATCACCTACGGGTTCGACACCCTGGGGGAATATGAAAAGAACCGGTTCTTCTTTGGCGCGACGGTCGGACGATTCGGGAACCGCATCGCCGGGGGCGCGTTTGTGTTAGACGGAAAATCCTATACCCTTGCAAAAAACAACGGCCCCAATCACCTGCATGGTGGCCCCGCAGGGTTTGACCGCAGGGTGTGGAAGGGAACCCCCTCGTCCGCTGATGGGACCGTCACATTTTGCAGAGCCAGCCCCGCTGGGGAAGAATCCTATCCGGGAAACGTGGACGTAAAAGTTTCGTTCACCCTCAGGGATTCCAACGAACTCGTCATAGACTACTGGGCCCGAACCGACGGGGCGACTCCCTTTAATCCCACCAACCACGCCTACTGGAATCTCGGCGGCACACAATCACCTTCCATACTGGATGAGGAACTCCTCCTGTATTGCCCCTGGTATCTCCCTGTCCGTGATGACCTTATTCCCACCGGGGAGATTCTTTCCGTAAAAAACACGCCCATGGATTTTACCCAGCCGAAAAAAATCGGCCGGGACATTGACTCCGTAAAACCCGCCGGGTATGACCACTGTTTTGTGATTGAAAGCGGCGGAGAGGGATTGAAGAAGGCGGCGCTCCTGCGGGATGGGGCGACCGGGAGGACCATGGAAGTGCTCACCACCATGCCGGGGATTCAGGTGTATTCGGGGAACAACATCACCGGCGCGCCGATTGCCGGCGGGCGCAGGGCGGTGAAGCGCGGGGCGATTTGCCTTGAAACGGAATGTTTCCCGGATTCAGTGAACAGGCGGCATTTCCCGTCCGCGATCCTGAAACCGGGGGAAACATTTTCCAGCCGGACGGTCTACCGGTTTGATTGTTAAGCGCGGCCCGCTGAACCGAGGACTTCCTTGTTCTTGTGGGAATAGAGTTTTTTGAGCTCATCCCGCGCCGGCCCCAGGTATTTTCTGGGATCGAATTCGTCCGGGTGTTCCGCCAGAGTCTTGCGGATTGCGGCCGTCATGGCGAGCCTGCCGTCGGAATCGATGTTTATCTTGCACACCGCCGATTTTGCCGCCCTCCGCAGTTGGTCCTCGGGAATCCCCACGGAGTCCGTGAGCTTCCCGCCGTATTTTTCTATTTGTTTTACATACTCGATGGGAACCGAAGAGGACCCGTGGAGGACAATGGGGAAACCGGGAAGTTTTTTCTCTACCTCTTCCAGCACGTCGAATGCGAGGGGAGGAGGAATCAAGATGCCGTCGGCGTTCCTCGTGCACTGGGAGGGTTTGAATTTCTGCCGTCCGTGACTTGTCCCGATGGAGATCGCCAGGGAATCGACCCCGGTCCTCTTGACGAATTCCTGCACCTCCTCGGGCTTGGTGTAGTGGCTTTCCTCGGCGGACACATCGTCCTCAACCCCGGCGAGCACTCCGAGTTCGCCCTCCACCGTGACATAGTCCTTGGCTTTGTGGGCGTAATCGCAGACCCGCTTTGTAAGGGCGGCGTTTTCGTCGAAGGGGAGGTGGGACCCGTCGATCATCACCGAGGAGAATCCGTTTTCGATGCAGTCAACACAGAGCTCGTAGGAATCCCCGTGATCAAGGTGCAGGACGATGGGAATATCCGCGCCCAGCTCGTGGGCGTATTCCACAGCGCCCCGGGCCATGTTCCTGAGCAGGTTTTTGTTGGCATATTTCCGGGCGCCCGCCGAAACCTGAAGGATAACCGGCGACCTGGTCTCCACGCAGGCCTGGATGATGGCCTGAAGCTGTTCCATGTTATTGAAATTGTATGCGGGAATAGCGTAGCCGCCCTTCACCGCCTTGGCAAACATATCCTTTGTGTTTACCAAACCCAGTTCTTTGTAGCTTGTCATAGTGACTCCTTGTGATAAGAAAGTGATTAAAACATATATTTTTTTTCCAAAAAAAACAAGTATTCCTGTTAAATCAAAAAAATATTTACTTTTTTTTTATTTTCCCCTTGCATAATTTTTTTTTTTACAATACCATTCACGTATAAACGCCTTATAAGGAGTAATATATGGCAAAAACGTCCAATAAAACACCTGGAACATTATTGCAGGAATACGCCGACAAAAACGGTCTGCAATTAAAAGAAGTTGCTCAAGGTATTGGTGAACGCACTCAGGTTCTGCTTCAAATTATCAGGGGCAAAAAACCCATTGACGCCAAGATCGCGCTGCTTCTGGCAAAATTCTTCGGCACCACAAAAACCTACTGGATTGATTTCCAGAAGAAGTACGAGCTGAAGGTCGCCGAGGCGGAAGTCAAAGCCGCCCTCGGAAAGGTCAAGAAATACGTCAAACCCGCAAGGCGCGGCGCAAAGGCGGCGGCAGGAGCCAAAACGGGCGGCCGCAGGGGCGCCAAAAAAGCCGCGGCGGAAAAAACCGCGCCGAAGAGGGCCCGCAGGGGAGCAAAAAAAGCCGGCGCCGCAAAAACGTCGGCCCCCAAACGAACACGGCGCTCAACCAGGGCGGCCTCTGACACAGCGGCAAAACCCAGGAGAAGGTCGAGCCCCAGGGCAAAACCCCAGGTCACCAGCCAGGAATCGCCCATTCAAACAAGCGAAAGCCTTATCCCTTCATTTGAATAAACCCCTCCGGGCGGCCCTAGGGACACGCTGAAAAACTCGATGCTTTTCATCGTGTCCCTTTGCAAGTTTCTCAAGTCTCGATTGACTTTTTCAGCGCTTCCATAAGGGCCGCCCGCTGTTCAATGAATCCCGCGCCTAAAGGGCCGGGTGTTTCAGCCCGTCCCTAGGGTGTAGGATGCTCCTCGGCATAGGCCAGGAGGGGTTTCTCTGCCGTATCAAAAAACACTTCCACCTCCTGCCTGAATAGTTCGTCCAGAGTCCTGCGGTAATTGGTGATGTTCGAGACGTACCGGAGAGTCAGGTTGGGGGCGCCGTCCTTCTTGACCCTGTTCGTACCCGCGTTGTACATCGCCAGGGCCGCGATTTCGTTCCCCGCGGAATTGAGGCAGAACCTCAGATGGGCCAGGCCGTATTTGGCGTTGGTCCTTGGGTCAAAGAAATCCTCCACCCCAAGGCGCGGGAAGGACTCGCTGTTGAGCTGAAAGAGCCCCCTGTCCACGCTGCCCGTGCCGTTCAGGTGGACCGCCCTGGTTTTGTACCGGCTTTCGGTGTAGGCCAGGGCAAAGGCCAGAGTCGGGGGGATGTCGTTCAGGTCCGCGTAGTGGAGAATCGCCTGGGCCGTGGCGGTGTCCTCGGTGATGTGCGCAAAGAACCATTCCACCGCGGGCCGGGACGAATTCGTCCGGTACAGGGTAAGGGCGGAATCCTTCTTTTCCGCAAAGGTTTTGGCCGCTGTTTTGAGGCTGACGCTGTATTCCTCCCGGATGTCCGCCCCGTCCACGCCGATCTCCTGGGGCGCCTGGGCCTGGGGATTCCCCCTGGAAACATCCGCGCCCCCGGAGTCCTCGGGGAGAAAATGCCCGATGAGCAGGGCTATCGTCAAAATCATGGCCGAAAACGCAAAGGTCTTCCAGGTCAGAATCGTTTTGTTATAGTCATGGTATGTCATTTTAAAAAGTATAATCCTTCCCGCCGGGCTTTTAAAGGCATCGAATTTTTTTAGTGTGTCCCCAGGACCCTCCGTACATGCCTATTTCTTTTTTGCCCCCAGGCTCTCCAGAACAAGGGTTTTGGTCGCCCTGTCGCTCACACCGGCGGGGCCGAAGTATTGGGGGGAACCGGGGAAGAGGTAGCTCGTCTTTAAAGCCCATTCCTCCCGCTTTGCGGCGAGAGCCCTGAACACCGGCCCCTTGAGGTCCACCAGGGCCTTCTTGATGACCGGCTTGGGTTCGCCCTTCCGGGTTTCTATATGCATGAGGGACGTGAGGGGGACGCCCCCGGCTGTCCATTTTGACGGCGGGGCCGTGAGGTTCCGCACGGAGGCGAGGTAACCGTTCAGGCCGCTCGCCAGGAGCATGAAGGCGGTCTTGCCCAGGGCGTAGCAGTAGTCCGCGTCGAAATTTGACGGGGCCCCGCAGCGGCCCTCGTAGCCGAAGAAGTGGGTGTAGGAGGCGAAATTTCCGTGGAATTTTCCCTCCTTTTTGAGGACGGCGACGCGCTGCTCCACGAGGGTTGCCAGGAGCCGCTCGGTTTCTATGCGGGAGACCTGCACGTTCCCGTGGGGATCCCGGTCGATGAGGAATTCCGCGGCGATTCCCTCGGGCAGGGTGTTGAAGGCCCCCATGGATTCCTCCGACAGGTTTGCCCCGAGCCAGGCCCTTTTGTCCTGGAATGACCGGAGGGCGTTGAATTCATCGGCCTTCTTTGCCATTTGCCCGTTGAGTTCCCCGATGAGCTTTTTTATTTCCGGGATGAATTCCACGAGCCCCTCCGGGATGATGACCACCCCGAAATTTTCGCCCCCTTCGGCCCTGGCTGCGACGGCCCGGCTGATGTCCTCGGTGATCTGCGCCAGGGTGAGCCCCCTGGCCTCGACCTCCTCGGAGATCAGGCAGATGTTCGCCTGGGTTTGCAGGGCGCACTCCAGGGCGATGTGGCTCGCCGAGCGGCCCATCACCTTGATGAAGTGCCAGTATTTGCGGGAACTGCATGCGTCCCTGGCGATGTTCCCCACGAGCTGGGAGTAGACCTTGGTGGCCGAGTCGAAGCCGAAGCTCGTCTCGATGAATTCGTTCTTGAGATCCCCGTCGATGGTCTTGGGCACCCCGATGAACCGGGTCTTTGCCCCGGAGGACGCGAAGTGTTCCGCCAGGACCGCGGCGTTGGTGTTGGAATCGTCCCCCCCCACGATGACCACCGCGTCCAGGTCCAGTTTTGCCGCGGTTTCAGCGGCGGCCCGGAACTGGTCCGGGGTTTCCACCTTGTCCCGGCCGGAGCCGATGATGTCGAAGCCCCCGGTGTTCCGGTAGGGCTGTAGGATCTTTGGGGTGATTTCCCTGTACGCGCAGTTGATGAGCCCGGCGGGGCCGTTTAAAAAGCCGTAGAGCTTTGACCTGGGGTTTCCCTGCTTGAGGGAGTCGAGGAGGCCGGCGATGACGTTGTGACCCCCCGGCGCGGGGCCCCCGGAAAGGACCACCCCGACGTTGTACCGCTTTTTTGCCGGGGGATTTTCGCCCCTCTTGAAGAGCGCCGCCGGAGCGCCGTAAATGTGGGGGAACCGCCGTTGCAGCTCCCGCTGATTCCCCGCCCCGCCGGTTTCCCCAGCTTTTTTTACGGCTATCATGCCCACGTCCTGCCGCAAAATCGCCGGAACCTTCGGCTCGTACCTGTACCGCTCGGTCTGCAAGGCTGAAACTTCTGTCATCGCTTTTTCTTCTCCTCCTTCCAAAACATCATAGCAAAAAAACAAGAAAATTCAAGGGCCCCTCGGTCAGGTTTTTACGCGGGACATCACGGGGAGCTGTCCTACCGGGCGGGGGTTCCGCTCAGTCCCGCCTCGTAGAGTTTGCCGCAGGCTACGAACATGGAAAAATCGGTTTCCATGATGGGAATGGCGAATTCATCCGCCAGGGCGCGCATCTCCGGGGTGGTTTTTTTGCCCCGGACGACACAGATTGACGCAATGTCCATCAGGTTGGCCGTGCGGACCACCTGGGGGTTGATGAGCCCCGTGAGCATGATGCCCTGGCCGTGAAAAAACGCCATCACATCGCTCATCATGTCGCTGCCGCAGGCGGAAGTGATTTCCCTTTCCCACTGGCCCTCCGCCGAAACGAGCCGGGCCTCAAGCAGTTCCGCCGCTTGTCTGACTGTCATAAAACCTCCTGCATGACGATTCGGTCTGATTATAGCGTAATTGTTGACGAACGCAAAGGGCCCTCAGCCGCTACTTCGCGCTTCCCAAGTATTCGCGGTATTTTTCCGGGTTGATTCGCAGGGCCACGATGGGGGTCTCGGAGTTTTGCTCCGCCCGCCTGGCGGCCTCGTCGGCCTCCGAGATGAGCCGGGCGGCGGGGATGACCCTGCCCGTGCGGGTGGAGATACCGATGGCCATGCCCTCGGTGATCCGCGCGGTCTTCCTGAACGCGGCGTAGAGGTCCTCGGCCTGTTCGAGGGCTTCCTCTATGGAAGCGCCCGGCGTGATGACCGCCGCTCCCTGGGATTTATATTGGAAGATATAATCCCTGTCCTTAAACCGGGCGAAGAGGGCCTCCTTGATTTTTTCTTCCGATTCGGAGCCCCCGGCGACGCCGGAGACAAGAATCACCAGGAGCCCCAGGTCCTGGTCCTGCTCCTCCGCGGCGGCGAGCTCCTCCCCGAGACGGGCCTCCAGGAGGGACTCCGGGCTGAACCCCTCGGTCTTGGGGGCGGGGATTGACTCCCAGACGGGAGGATTGTCCCCCTGGGGCGCC
>JAISTZ010000167.1 GCA_031272345.1 Spirochaetaceae bacterium
CGTGATGTCCTCTACCGGCACAAAGGAGCGGTCATACAGGTAGTCCCGCATGGTGTAGATGTCGTCGCACCCCGCAACGAGGACCGCCCCCAGGATGCAAACCCCCAGGGCAAGAACCACACGCCGCGCCTTTACCGGTACGCCCATACCCGCCCCCTAATCCGTAAGGGCCCCATTGCCCGCTTGAGTAGTCACGCTGCCCGTAACAGTTGATGCCGTGTTGGTGGTGCAGATAACCGCGCCGCCGGGCTCTATGGTGAGGACATTGCCGTTCAATTTCAGGGTCCAGCCCGCGGGAACCCTCAGGGTGACCCCGGAGGGGATGGTGAGGGGCGCGTTCAGGGTGATGGCGCTGCCGTCGATGGACCACTCGGAGCCGCAGACCGCCAGGTCGGTGTGGTCGTCTTCGCTGAGATCGTCCGGTATGGGGTGGTTCCAGGCGCTTCCCACGAACACCACCGCCGTCGAACCGGCGGGGCGGGTGAGGGCGCCGATGGTGTAGGCGATAGTGACTCCGCCCTGCGCGGTAAGGGCGCCTACGATACCGCGGTTTCCGAAAACATGTGTACTGCCGTTCATTCCTATCCTGCCGGATCCCGTCGCGGTGACCACACCGCCGAGCTGGGTAATAGGGCCTTGCGCGGGGGTAATGGTAGTGCCATGGTTCGTGGCGGATGCGATCCAGTTGCTGGCAGTATGCAGGGTCCCCAGGACGCTGCCGGAACCTGCCGCGCTGTCTATCACCAGAGACGTTCCGGCGATAAGCCCATATCCTGCTGTTGTTGCTTCCGTGTTGCCCGTAAGGTGGTTTGTGCCCTCAAGGAGGAGGGTGACGTCCGCCCCCGAACCGTCGAAGGCAGCGCCGAGAACAGAGATACTTACGTTCTTCAGCTTTACCGTGACCGTCGCGCCTGACTCTACCGCAACCCGGTTCGCCGTTGTAGAGCCCGTGAGGGTCACGTCCGCTGCGTCCTGTATGGTGATGACGCCGTTTTTATAGGTCCAGTCCGGACCGGCACAGGGGACGGACATACCGACATCGACATCAAGGGATGCGGGGGTTCCCCACTTGGCCCAATAGGTTTTATGCCCCGTGCTCCCTTGGGGAATTTCCCATACCGGGTCGCCGGAAAGACCGGCGTTGCCGAACCAGCCCCAGAAAATCTTGCCCGCCTGGTGAAGTACCGGCAGGGTGTACGGCAGCCCATTGGTCCGGTAGGTCCCATTGCCGGCGCCGGAGCCCCCGTTCAGGTTGTAGGTGATGGAATATTCCCCGATGACGGTGAGGGCCAGGCGGAGGCTTTCGGCCCTGCCGGATTCAGTGACGGCGGCGTAGTAGGTTCCCCCAGGCACGTCGGCTGCGTGGGAGAGGGTGAGGGCCCCGCCGGAGGACGACGCGGTGACTCCTTCAGCCAGGGCGTCCCCGCTTGCGGCGGCGTAGACCCTCCAGACCAGGCCGTCTTCAAACGGGGGATTGTTGGTCAGGGTGAAGGAAACATTCGCCATGGCCGTGTCGACGGTTTTTGCCGCTGTGCCGGAGCTGACCGTGGGGGTTCTTGAGCGCCACAGGGCCCAAAACTCTTTGCTGTTGCTGCTGCCCGCGGGAATCGCCGTTACCGGGCTCCCCGTGAACTGGGCGTTGTCATACCAGCCGAGGAAGACGCGGCCCTCAAACGTGGGCGTGGGAAGCGTGAGGGGCAGCATGTGTGTCAGGTAGGTTTCGGGTGAGCCCCCAGGCATGGCCCCTCCGTTAGGATGGAAGGCGATGGAATACCGCCCAACGACGTAGAGGGCCAGGCGGCCGCTTTCGCCCTTGCCGGGTTCGATGACTGAGACGTAATAGGTCCCCTCGGGCACATTGGAGGCGTGGGACAGGGTGAGGGTCGAGCCGGAAACCGTCACGGCGACCCCTAAAACCCCTGAAGCCAGGGTGTTCCCGCTTGCGGCGGTGTAGACATTCCAGACCAGGCCGCCTTCATACGGGGGATCTTTGGTCAGGGTGAAGGTGACCGCCGCTGCCGCCGTGTCGAGGGGTTTTATCGCGAAGGCCGCGCTCACCACGGGGGGCGCTGCCATACCCACGGCAATCGTAAAATCTTTGGTAAAATCCTCCCCCGTGCCCTTGCCGTTGGCGGCGGATGCCCGGACCACGGCGGTTCCCTTCTCGGGGGCGGTGAATACGCCGCCGGTGATAACCGCCCCGGTATCCCCGTCATTGATGACGGTCCATGAAATCGTCCTGTTCGTGGCGTTTCCCGGCACAACCACAGCGGCAAGGGTAAGGGGCTTCTCCAGCGCAACGGAGGCCACGCAGGCAAGGGTGATGTCCGTTACCGGGACAAACTCTGGGACCGGGGGTATTTCAGGGCCGGGGGGTGTTTCAGGGGCGGGAGGCGTCACCGGGACAGAAGACGCCTCTTCCTTGCGCTTCTGGCGGGCTTCCAGGTATTCCCGCAGGGTGTGGGGGCCGTCGCACCCCCCGACGAAGACCGCTGCGGTGAGCAGGAAAAGGGCCGTGAGGCAGAATCGCCCCCGGTTAGTTAGACCGTTGTGTGTGTATGGGGGATATTTTTTTGTCGTTCTGTTCATCCATCACACCAATCCTTCTCTCCCACTGCTATACCGGGAAAGCTGCCAGCTTGGATAAGTCTAGCACAAAAAAAAGATTGTGTCAAGCGAAATCGTAACCATGATGACGGATGTAACGCCCCTCACCGGACAAGGAGCAGCCCGTACATGAGCGCGGCCAGTCCCGCAAGGAGGAGGATGCCGGGGAGGGGCGGATTCCGCCGGATTCCGGGGGCGCTCCGCTTCTCCGGGGAGACTCCCCGGAGCCGCTCTTCCGCGGCAAGGAGACGGCCGTCAATGGCGGCGATGAACCCGTTGAGGGAGGGGGTGTTCGTTCCCGCGCCGGCGTTCCTGGGGGGGGCATCCCCGGTAAGGGCGTCCAGGGCGGAAAACATACCCGTAAGAAACTCCCCGGCCCGGCCCGGCAGGGCCGTTGCGGGCGGCGATGCGGCCTGGGACAGGAACACCATCCCCGTAAGGGTGAGCGCCCGGCGCAGCCCCCCCAGGAGGGCGCCCTGGGTGACGGGGAGGGGGCCCAGGGTAAAGATCACCCTGCCGAAGGGCGTGAGGACCCCCATGGCGGTAACCGACACAATCACCCCCAGGGACGGGAGTACGCGGACCCTGCCCCGCCTGAGGACGGCCGCGCAAAGGAACACCGCGGCTTCCGCCGCGAGGATGTCCGTGTTTTTCTGGAGCAGGAACGCGGGGAGACAGACGATCAGGGCAAGGAAGGAAACTTCGCTGCCGGTGTTCCGCAGGGGCGACAGACACATGCAAGCGAGTATAGGGGATGGCGGAGGGAAGGTCAATACCAGGGCAGGACACCGAAATGACACTTGACTTTTTCAGGGTTACTGCTGAAAATGATGTTATGGCGATTCGGGTAAAAAACGATACATCGATTCAAGCTGCATTGGATAAAATCGTTCAGGAGACAACGGCGATTGTGCCGGATGGAAAGGTTTTTTTATTCGGTTCGTATGCCACGGGTATGCAAAAACCCGATAGCGACATTGATATTTGTGTTGTTGCTGACGGCTTTTCTGAACGGCCCATAGAGATTATTCATGCTATCAGGGACGCAATAGCGGATAAAATCAACTTGTCAGTCGATATTCTGGTTTTTCGGTCGGATGATTTCTATAAAAATTCCATCCTACGTCCCACCATTGAACATACAATTATAAATGAAGGGATTTTACTCAATGCCTAACAAGGACCTGTCGAACAAATGGCTTAATTTTGCAAAAATGGATTACAACGTCGCCGTCCATGACACAAGTTTTCACCCCATTCCGGTGGAGATTATTTGCTATCATTGTCAGCAATCAGCCGAGAAGGCGTTAAAAGCGGTGTTGGCATATAACGATGCGGTAATTCCCCATAGTCATGATTTATACCGATTGCTCGAACAATGCGCTGTTTTTTCGCCGGCGCTTATGAGTTTTTCCACCAAGGCAAATCATTTGACCGACTATGCCGCTGTAACTCGTTATCCAAGTCACATAGAGTTGAATGAAACCGATATGAAGTTGGCGCTGGATTATGCGGATAAAATTCTCCAGGCTGTGGACGATTTGCTGAACGTCCAAACGCCGGATGGACAGTGACAAACAAGGGGCGCTCATCCGCGCCCCTTGTTTGTCAATAAAACGCCGTGGGCATGAGGAGCTTGGGCAGGAAGAGGAACAGGTTCGGGAAGGCGATGCCCAAAAAGACAACCCCCAGGGCCAGAACCAGAATCGGGATACACGCCATAAAGCTCTTGGGTATGCTGGCCTTGCCTATCTGACAGGCGATGAGCAGGCACATGCCGTAGGGGGGCGTCACCTGGCCCAGGGCAAGGCAAATCACCACGGTGATTCCCAGATGGATCGGGTTGATTCCCGCCGCCTGTCCCACGCTCTGGAAGATGGGCATGAAGATGATGATTCCCATGGCGGGGCTGAGGAAGGTGCCGATGATGAGCATGAAGACCACCAGCAGGGTGTACAGGCCGAAGTAGGACGAGGTGATGTTCATCATAAAGTTGGCGATCGCAGCGGGGGCGTCGAAGTAGGCGATGAGCCACGCCAGGGGGCTGGCGCAGGCAAGGGCGAACATGGCCAGGGCATAGGCCACGACCCCCTCCCCAAGAATCTTCGGCAGGTCCTTCAGGGGCACCTCCCGGTAGACCAGGTACACCAGCACCAGGGCCACGAACACCGTAAGGGCCGCCGCTTCCGTGGCGGTGACAATGCCCGCGGTGATTCCCCCCAGGATGATGATCGGGATGCTCAGCGCCGGGAGGGCCTTTCCGGTGCGGATGAATTTCTGCTTCCAGGGCACCCAGTCGGCCTTGGGATAGCCCATCCTGTTTGACCGCCACACGTTGTACCCCATCTGGGAAAGGCCGATGAGGAGACCCGGCACCACGCCCCCCAGGAAGAGGGCCCCCACCGAGAGCTGGGCCATCGCCCCGTAGAACACCATGAGCACGCTCGGGGGGATAATCACCCCGAGGACGGAGGAACAGGCGGTAATCGCCACGGTGTATTCCTTGTCGTACCCGGCCTTAATCTGGGCGGGAATCAGCATACCCCCGATGCCCACGGTGTCCGCGGTGGAGGACCCCGAAAGCCCGGCGAACAACATGCTCGCCAGCACGTTCACGTGGGCCAGGCCGCCCTTGATGTGGCCGATCCAGGCGTTGGACACCACCAGGAGGCGCTCGGTGATTCCCCCGGTGTTGAGGAGCTGCCCCAGGAGCATGAAGAAGGGCACCGCCAGCAAGGTGAAGGAGTTGATTCCGTTGAACATCTGGTTCGCCACGCTCACCAGGGGGATGCCCAGCTGCACCATCACCACCAGGGAGGACAGCCCCATGGCAAAGGCCAGGGGCACCCGGATGATCACCAGGACGACAAAGCACACCAGCAGGGTAATGACGGGGTTCATGCGGGACCTCCTTCTTTTTTGAGCGCCCCTGGGGCGGGGGCTTTAAAAGCTTCCGCGCACTTCTGGGCGTCGGTGACGATGTTTTCGATGGAGAACAGCACCATGAAGGCCGCGGAAATGGGCATACAGACAAAGAGCCACGCCTGGGGCACGATGATCGAGCTGAAGGCCCGGCGCAGCCCCATTTTGGTAAAGATGCTTCCCGCCCAGAGCATCAGGACAATGATGACGAGGGCGAAGAAATCCGCTGCCAGGTCCATGACGCGGTTCATCCGCACCAGGGACCTGGGGAAGAAGTCGATGACATAGTGGGTCTTTTTGTGCAGCCCGATGGAGGCCCCCAAAAAAACCGACCACCCGAAGAAAACCAGAGCCATCTCGTCGCACCAGGGCACGGAAATACGAATCACGTTCCTCGAAAGGACCTGAAGAAACACCAGGAGGGTATACACCGCCATGAGGACCGAGCAGAGATAAAACGCGAGGTTTGATAAAAAGTCGTTGATCTTTTTCAGCAACGCCATGGGACTTCCTCCTCCTTTTGATTATTTTTGATCCCGGAGCTTGCGCATGAGGGCGGCCATGTCCTGCATCTTGAGTTTTGCCGCGATCTCGTCCTGCATGGGCTGGGCGATTTTCATGAAGGCCGCGCTGTCAACCTCCACAACCTTGACGCCGTATTTCTCCGCTTCCTTGAGGAGCTCCACGTCGTATTTTTCGCCCGCGTCCGTAAAGATGCGGCCCACCTCTTCGCACACCTCCAGCAGGTCCTTCTGGTATTGGGGGGGCAGCTTGTTCCAGGAGATTTCGCTGATGCCGAGCCAACTGGGCATGATGGCGTGTTTGGTGTTGCTGATGTGCTTGGCCACCTCGTAGAGCTTGGAGCCGGAATATGAAGCTATGGTGCTTTCAAAGGCGTTGATGACTCCCGCCTGAACCGCCGAGTAGATTTCCGCCCAGGGCATACTCGTCACAACCGCGCCCATGGCGCCCCAGAGTTTTACGTCGTCCGGGCTGTTGGGGACGCGCATCTTCATGCCCTTGAGGTCCGCCGGGGAGTACACGTCCCTCTGGTTGTTGGAGAGCACCCGGACGCCCCCGCCGCCCAATGCCAGCAGTTTGACTCCGAGTTTTTTGTCCTCGAAGATCTTCTTGAACTGCCTGTCGATTTCCCCGCCGGGAACCATGACCTTGCGGAACTGGTCCATGTTCGCGTAGAAATAGGGCATCCCCAGGATTGCCGATTCGGGCACGAAGTTGGCGATCGCCGTGAACCCGCCCATCTCCATGTCGATGGTGCCCAGGCGCAGGTCGTCGAACACGGACAGGTCGCTGCCGAGCTGGCTGCCGCCGAAGATCGTGATTTCCACGGCCCCGTTGGTCCGCTTCCGCATTTCCTCGGCCAGATAATCCCCCGCGTCGAACCAGGCGTGGGGCCGGTTCACCACCGTCGCCAGCCGGAGCTTGTAGGTCTGGGCGGGAGCCGCGGCCGTGCCGGTTTGGCTTGCCGGGGCTTCTTTTTCGCCCCCCGCGAACAGGTGCGCCAGGGGGACCAGGAGCATGAGAACGCATACTCCCCTTACCAGTGATTTTTTTAACATGATCTACCTCCTAAGTAGTCGTTATCATAAACCGCGCCCCCGGTTCTCCGGGGAGACACGGATTATTTTTGTGCCGTGGCCCTTACGCAGGCGCTGATGAACCGGAGCCGCGAGTCCGGGGTGGAAGAGGACGCCACGCACCCCGGCCCCAGGATGACTCCCCGGCCGTTCTTCCAGGCGGCCTCCACCTGGGCCTTCACCTCCGCGTCCGTGCCCGTGGTGATGGTCTTGAGGTGACTCAGCCCGCCGATGAGGGCGAGCTTATTGGTGAGGGAGCGGACCTCCGGGATGGAGGGCCCGTCGTCCTGGTCGTGCCAGTTGACGGCCTGGACCGGGTAGTCGAGCATCTCCCTGATGCGGGTGTTCGCCCCGTGCACGTGGAGGATGTTGAACCAGGTCTTGCCCTTGATCGACTCCAGGATGGGCAGGTCGTAGGCGCGGACGAATTCGGCGTGTTCCTCCGGGGTGAGTTTCGTGGTGGACATCTGGGTGGCAAAGAAGAACCCGTCCGCCCCGCCGGCGACACCGGCGTTGACGTACTGCATGGTGGTCTCGGTGATCACCTCCAGGGCCCGCTTCACCCGTTCCGGGCATGTGCGGATGTGGTCGATCAACACGGCCTCGGTGGCGAGCTTTGCCGCGGTGGTGAGGGGGCTGAAGGCGGTCTGCACAAAGGGCACCACGCTCTTCCGCATGGAAAGGCAGAGCCGCTGGGCCTCCAGAATCACCGCGTATTCCCCCTCGGTCCCCTTCCTGGGGGTGATTTTGTCCCAGTCTTCGGGCCTAGTGACGACCGCCCCGTGGGGCACCGGCGGGTCCGCGAAGCCGGGGAACACGTCGAGCTCCGCCCCCCAGTCGATGGTGGAGTGCATACCGTAGGGCATGAACTTGATGAAGTCCAGGTCGAGCTCCTCCTGGTAATGGATGGAGAGCTCCGCGAGCCGCCGGGGCATCCTGTCCCGGTTGGGGTAGTGCATCCACATGCCGAAGGGGAGTCTGTCGGTCTCTTTCTGCGCCAGGGCGCTTTCAATTCGTTCCTTGTGTGTCATTGTGGTCTTCCTTGTCTAATAATCTTGATACTCCTCCGGGGCGTTCCGGAGGATCCGTAAATTTTCTTCCAAAGTTTCGGCGATGAGAACCGAGCATCCGGGGCCCAGGAGGAAATGCCGGTCCCCCGCGTCCGTGAGGATGGTCTTGAGTTCCCCCTTCAGCTCCGCCGGACTCCCCTGGGCCAGAGTCGGCCTGGAGGGGCCCCCGCCCAGAGCTACCCTGTCCCCGGTGAGGGCCCTGGCTTCCGTGTAGGATGGGTTCCCCTTGAGGGTGGGGTCCCAGTGGACCATGGTGACGGGGTAGTCCGCCATTTCCTTGAGGTGAATCTTGTCCATGCACAGGTGGAGCATCACGAAGGGGAAGCCCTTCGCGGCGCTTAGGACCTGCTCGTCGTAGGGCCGGGCAAAGGCCTGGTACTCGGCTGCGCCCATGAAGTCGTCGTTGGCCTGCTTGGTGGCGTAGAAGATGCCGTCGATGCCGGTCTTTCGGAGCTCCGCCACAAAGAGCCGGAAGGTCTCGGCGATCACCTCCATGCCCGCTTTGAGGCTCTCCCGCTCCTCCCGCAGGTGGCGCAGGAGCGTTCCGGTCGTGTCCCCGGCCATCATGTGGGCGATCATGAGGGGCGAAAACACCGTCATGATGCACGGCGTCTTGCCCCCCAGGCCGACCCGTATCCCCTCGGCCGCGTGTATCATGCTCCCCAGGACGCCCTCCCGGGGCTTCTGTATCCTCAGGCGCGTCCAGTCCTCGGGCCTGGTGACGGGGAGCTTTTCTATGACCGGCCAGTCCCCGGGCCGTCCCGACTGGGTGACCACCGCCCCCCAGTCCTCGAAGTGATAGGTGTACCGGGCCTGCATCTTCATGTAGTCCCAGTCGTAGTGTTCCTGGAAATCGAGCATGGAGCTCACGAATCCGTCCACGGTCACTTCCTTGTTAAAAAAGTGACCCCAGGCGCTCACGGGAACGCGGTCGAGTTTTTTTCCTGTCAGGGCCGCTTCGACCCGTTCTCTTTTGTCCATCGGTTCCTCCTATTGCTGCGCTATGGCGAGCCGCCGGGCCTTCCGCCACTGCCACAGGCATATCAACGCGATAGCTCCGGTACCCGCGACCAGGGACGCGGAATTCGGGATGATCGGGAAGGGTATGACGATCGCCAGGATTCCCATGAGAATCCGCTCCACAATGCCCATGTGGGTGAAGAGCCAGCCCTCGGCGGCGTAGGCCACGAAGACCACCCCCTCCAGGGCGACTATCAGGCACACGATGACGTTGAGGGCGCCCCCTTGCAGGAGGACTCCGTTGTTGAAGAAGAACAGGTAGGGCACGATGTACCCCACGATGGCCAGCCTGCACGACAGGAACGCCGTAGCCATGGGCTTTCCCCCCGCGAGGGACGCCCCCGCGTAGGCCGCCATCGCTATCGGCGGAGTCACCGTGGCGAGGATGGCGAAGTAGAACACGAACATGTGGACCGCCAGGATTTCGCCCCCGAGCTCCAGCAGAATCGGGCCGCCGATCGCTATGGTGAGCACGTAGGACGCGGTGGTGGGGAGGCCCATCCCCATGACGATGCACGCCGCCATGGTGAGGAGCAGGGCCACCAGGAGCCGCCCGTGGGCAAAGTCCACGACCATGGCCGTGAAGTTCAGCCCCAGGCCCGTGGCGGAGATGATGCACACGATGAGTCCCGCGGCGGCGCAGGATACGGCGATCATGACGATGCTCTTGCCGCCGTCGATCAGGGTTTCGATGAAGCGCCTGGGGGTCATCCGGGTTTCCTTTTTGAACATGCTGACCGCGATGCAGGCGAAGATCGCCACCAGGGCCGACCTGGTGGGGGAATAGCCGTTCACCAGGAACACGGTCAAAATCACGATGGGGAGCAGCAGGTAGGAATCCCGCGCCAGGGACTTCCAACTGACCGTGCCCATGCCCTCCACCGCCTGGGGGGTGAGTCCCATCTTTTTTGCCTCGAAGTGCACGGAGAGGAACACGGACAGGTAGTAGAAGAAGGCCGTGGGAATCGCCGCGATGCAGATGGTGATGTAGGGAATCTGGGTTATCTGGGCCATGATGAAGACCGCGGCCCCCATGACCGGCGGAACGAGGCCCCCGCCGGTGGAAGCCGCCGCCTCCACCGCCCCGGCGAATTCCTTCCGGTAGCCCAGCTTCTTCATCATGGGGATGGTGAAGATGCCCGTGGCAAAGACATTCGCCGTGGCGGAGCCGCTGATGCTGCCGAAGAATCCGCTGGAAATCACCGCCACCTTGGCGGGGCCCCCGGCGCTTTTTCCGGCAATCCTGAAGGCCAGGTCGATGAAATACTGCCCCAGGCCCACCTTGTTGATGAAGGCCCCCAGGATGACGAACATGGCCACGAACACCGCGGACGTGCCCGTGATGTACCCGTAGATGCCCGCCTCCGTAAGGAGATAGCAGGCCTCGATGATGCGCTCCAGCCTGAGCCGGCGGTGGCCGAGGATTCCGGGGAAATACTGCCCGAAGACGAGCTCCACCAGGGCGATCACCATGAAGATGGCCAGGGCCGGGGCCGAGGCCCTGCGGACCGCCTCTATCAGGGTGAGCACGATGACGAACCCCAGGACGATCTGCACCGTGGTGAGGTGGGTGGTGTATTCCCACCGGGCGTTCAACACCTTGCGGAACAGGACCACGTACAGGGACGGCAGGGCGGACAACACCGCCAGGACCCAGTCGTACCAGGGGACGGGCCTGTCCTTGAGGGATTCCACGGCGGGGAACAGGAGAAACGCCAGGGGAATGGCGAAGAGCAGGTGGACCCCCCGCTGCACCCGGCTCTCAAAAATACCCAAGAGGCCCGTGGAAAGGTGAAACACCGCAAGTGAAAGGGCCAGGACAACGATTACCCACTGGGTGAATCCCTTCGTAGCTCTCATCGTCATAGTGTGCGCTCCAGGAAGAGGCGCCCCCGTGGAGGACAGGGGACGCCGGGAGGTTATTTTATATAACCCTTTTCTCTATAATACCGCTCCGCCCCCGGGTGAAGGGGAATAGGCATATCCTTCCAGGGCTCGTTAGCCATGAAGCCCGACAGACCCTTGTCGATGTTGGCGAGACGCTCGGGGTTTTCGCAGATGATCTTGGTGATGGTGTACACGACCTCGTCGTCCAGACTCTTGTTGCACATGGCCATGGTTCCCGTGGTGATCGTGGGGACGTCCTCGGTGAGGATGCTGGGGTACATTTCCTTTTTGATGGTCGCAAGGCCGTAGCCCTGGGCGCGCATGGTTTGCCGCAGGTCCTCAGGCAGGGCGACCAGGTTGATGGGCCGGGCCGCCGCACATTCCTGTACCACCGACGTGGGCGGGATGATGTTGACCCCGGTGAAGTCGATGTGCCGGTCCCCGAAGTTGGCGGTGATCGCGCTGTAGGCGTTGAAGTCGAACTTGGCGCCCTTCTTTTCCCATTCCTCGTAGCTGGTGTTGAGGTAGAATTTCATGATCTTGGCGAACACGTCCTCCCCGCTGGAGCCCTTCTGGGTTACGTCCATGCGGAGCTTGGGATACTTCACCAGGTCGTCGAAGGTTTTGACCCCCGTGCTCTGGGCCGCCACCAGGTGATAGTAGTTGGAGCTGAACCCGTTGGCGATGCCCCGGAGATCCTCGTATTTTTTCTCGAAGGGCGCCCTGCCCTGGGCCGCGTCCATGACGAGATTCGGCATACCGAAGCCCAGTTCCGATTCCCCCTCCCCCACGGTGATGCAGTTCATGACGCCCCCGCCGGGGACGACGGTGATTTGGATGTGGGGGGCCTGCTCGGCGATGAGCTTTGAGAGCCCCGCGTTGATGATGTACCAGCCGCCGTTTTCGTTCCCCGAGACCCATTGCAGCATGACCCGCTTGGGCTCGCTTTTTGCCGGAGCGCCGGCCGCATCCCCGCCTTTCTTAGAACAGCCCGCCAGAAGCACAAGGGCCGCCAGAAGCGCTGTAAACGTCAAAATTGACTTTTTCATACATACCTCCTAAAAGATTTTAAAACCAGGCATATCATACAGGACGCACTGCAAAAAGTCAAGTAAATTTATTAAAAATTTTTATTTTTTATTAAAAATTTTGAAAAATTCAAATTTTTTGTTGACAAAAGACGCAAACCGCCGTACACTATCCTTGACGTTTATGACGACAAAAAACCGGACCCCGTCTCCCCTGTCCCAAAAGGACAGGCAGACCCTGGAATCAATCAAGACCGTCGCCGAGGGAATCGCCGCTTTTTTCGGCGAAAACTGCGAGGTGGTGCTCCACACCTTCGAGAATCTCGACCGTTCGGCCATTCACATCGTGAACGGCCACGTTACGGGCCGCAAGATCGGCGCGCCCATCACCGACCTGGGGATGAAGCTCTTCACCCAGGCCTGCGACGACCACAGGGACGTAACCGAGACCTACTACTCCACCACCGCGGACGGCAAGCTGCTGCGGTCAACCTCGGTGGTCATACGGAACGGCGGCAAAAAGCCCATCGGTATGCTCTGCATCAACTTCAACATGAACGCCCCCCTGGTTGACGTGCTGGGCATCTTCAACAGGCCCAACGGGGCCGAGGGGTCCCGGCCGGTGGAGTCCTTCGTGAGCAACGTGGAGGAGCTCATCGAGCTGTCCCTGGGGGAGGCCCTCACCGAGGTGAACGCCCGGAACGGCATCCCCAACGCGGAAAAAAACAAGGCCATCGTGGGGGAGCTCGCGGAAAAGGGTATCTTCGACATCCGGGGGGCCATAGACGTGGTGGCCCGGAAACTCTGTGTTTCCAGGTACACCATTTACAACTACATTCGGGAATTCAAATTTTCTTCATAAGCAGGAGGTTTTTATGAAGCAAGCTATAAACAGTCCCCAGGCCCCCGCCGCCATCGGGCCCTATTCACAGGCGATTGCGGCGGGAGGTTTTTTGTATGTGTCCGGGCAGCTCCCGGTGGACGGCGCAAGCGGGGGGATTCCCCCTTCAATAGAAGAGCAGACAAAAAACAGTCTGGCCAATATCGACGCCATTTTAAAACACGCCGGATACGCCCGGAACGACGTGGTGAAGGTGACGGTGTTCCTGGCGGACATGGGGGACTTCGCCGCCATGAATAGGGTCTACGGGGAATTCTTCGAGGGCTGCGTGTACCCCGCCAGGGCCGCGTTCCAGGTTGCCCGTCTTCCCAAGGACGCCCTCGTGGAAATCGAAGCGGTCGCCTTTAAGGGGGGCGCATAGCCATGGGGAACAACGACGATTTCCTCCTTGACCAGATCAAAAAGTCCATCCAGATAGCCACGGGGTGCACCGAGCCGGTCGCCATCGCCCTGAACGCGGCGGTTGCCCGCAAGAACACCCCGGGCAACATCACAGGCGCGGCAATCAGCATGGACGAGGGGCTCCTCAAGAACGCCCTCCACGTGGGGATTCCCGGTGTGCAGGGCCGGGGGATCGAGCTGTGCGCGGCCCTGGGCTTTGTTGCGGGGAACCCTGACGACGGGATGGACATCTTTTCCCACATCGCCCCCTCGGACGAAGAAACGGCCCGGCTCCTTGTGCCCCTCATCACGGTGTCCATCAAGAAGGACTGCACGGACCTGTACATCGAGACGACCCTCACCACGGACCAGGGGTGCACCAGGGTCATCACCTACAAAAACCACGACAACATCGCCTCGGTGGAGCATCCGCCCTTTTCGGACTTTGTCCAGGAAGAAAACCCCGACGCGGCCCGGATGCGGACCTTCTCCCTGGAGGACCTGCGGGAATTCGCGGACCGGGTTCCCATCGACAAAATCCGCTTCCTCAAGGACGGGGTGGACGTCAACCGGAGGATCGCCGCCAAAGGCATGGAGATGGGCTTCGGCAGGTCCCTGTCCCGGTTGAGCAAGTACACCCTGTGGGGGGACTCCCTCCTTCCCTACGTGCAGGAACTCACCGGGGCGGCCTCCTTTGCCCGCATGAGCGGGGTGCAGATGCCCGTGATGATCGCCACGGGAAGCGGGAACCAGGGAATCACATTGTTCCTGACGGTGGCGGCGGCTGCGGACAAGATCAAGGTGGGCGAAGAAAAGCTGCTTAGGGGTCTCGCGTTAGCCCTCTGCGTGAACCTCCTCGCCAAGTCCTACCTGGGCACCCTTGCGCCCCTGTGCGCCTGCGGGGTCGCCTCCGGGCTGGGAGCGGCGGTGGGAATCGTGTACCTCCAGGACGGCACGACGGCCCAGATGGCGGGCACGGTGCGCAGCATGATCGGCGGGCTCACGGGCATGATCTGCGACGGCGCAAAGGAGGGCTGCGCGAACAAGGTGGCCATTTCGGCAACCTACGCGGCCCTCTCGGCCATGACCGCCGTGTCGGACTTTTCGATTTCCGGGGACAACGGCATCCTCTCGGAGGACATCCGCAACGTGTTTGAAAACCTGGAGTACCTTGCCAAGGAGGGGATGAAAAACACCAACGAGGCGATTCTGCACATCATGGGGTCGGGAAAGAACTGAAATGCCGCGGGGATTTCCAAATGAAGAAAAAAACACAAACACGATGACCCCGCACATTTTTTTTGACACGAACCACACGGACATAAATGCTTATATTTCAAATGAATAGTTCGTGAGATTCGTGGTTTTCCCTTGAGGCTGGGTCATCCTTTATCGCCGTCGTTGCGGTTTTTCCTGGCGGCGGGGTCCGGGTGGTGTGCAAGGCGGAGTAGGGAAAGGAAATGTGGCATGAGATTAAAAAAGTTTCAGTTGCGGAATAAATTGAAAGTCGGCCCGGTTTAACGTAAACAACGGTAGTTTGCGCGTTATCGCTGTCGCGGCAATGAGGGCGTCCGGTATCAAGAGGCCATGGCTTCTTGCATAACTCTCGATGAAGTTCCGGGCCAGCGTGGAAACAGTCTCGTCTATTTCGATGACGCGGTAATCCTTGAAAGTCTTCTTAATGAGCCGAATTTCGTTCTGGTTAAACGTGCCCACCAGCAGTTCCATAATCGCAATAGTTGGGATGGCAAGCCCTCCTGCCTTGTCACGAAGAAGCCTTTTTTGAATGGCGGTATTGCCCCGCAGGTACTCGATGAGGACACTGGTATCGCAAAGATAGTTCAACGTCTCCACGCTTTCTCCCGGATCTGGGCAAGGGATATGTCACGGTCTTTCCAGATACCGAAGGCATCATCACACTCAGGCGCGATACCTGACACCGACGCATCTGTTTTTTGGGACGGCCTGTCCGCGATGATAAGCGTGATGTCCACTTCCCCTGCCCCCATAGTTTTCGGCAGAAGTTCGCCCAGCGTGAGACTTCGCGCAGAGGGCAATGTTATGGTTCGTTTTATGGCATTCATATAAAAAGCATACGGCAACTGAGGCGAGATGTCAATAAGAGAAAAGCCGCAAAGGCGAATTAAGGCGAAGAAGTGGTTATTTTGCGCGACTTTTTCGACTTGGCGGTTTTTTATGGGGGCGTGTCGTCCTTTGTTGCCGTCGTCGCCGTTGCGGTTTTTCCTGGGGGCGGGGTCCGGGTGGTGTGCAAGGCGGAGTAGGGGGGCTGGAGCATCTATGAGACGCAAGTACGCTTCAATCCAGGATTTTTGAAATGTCCATTTGTTCGATGATACAGCTTCGTAACACAACAGTAACTGCCGGTTGCGCACCGGCAAGGCCGAACAACCCCGTATGAGAGCCTATGCTGTCCCTTTCAAAATAAACTGCTTCAACACAATAGGGCTGTACTTTTTGGCTTACAGTACCGCAGTTCAGTTTCAGCAATCGTCCGGTTGCCGAGAGCGAAAAATGGCGATCCCTCAAGGCGTGTACGATGTGTTCATACTGCTTTTCGGGATAATACTCAAAATGATCGCCGGAAAGAGACTGCTCCGCTTTTTCTTCCCGAAGCCGAAACGCCAAATCCATCACTTCCCCCT
>JAISTZ010000070.1 GCA_031272345.1 Spirochaetaceae bacterium
AGGAGCTCCCGCCGGATGTTCCCCTTGGCGCCGTAGTCGAAGAGGGCCACCCGCTTTCCCCTGCCCCCCTCGGCGCGCTCCTCCGCCGGGCGGGACGAGAGGGTGACGGACTCGACCGCGTCTTCTATGGTGTAGGAGGCGATTTGGGAAAGGAGCTCCCCCTTTTGCGCGGGGTCTTCGAGCATGGCAAGCTCAGCCAGGGCGCCCTTGTCCCGTTCCGCATCCCCGGAGAGGGCGATGATCCGGGCGTTCATCACCCCGGATTCCCGGATTATCCTGGTGAGCGCCCTGGTGTCGACCCCCCAGAGGCCGATGATGTTGTGTTTTTTTAAAAGCGAATCGATGTCCCCGGAGGAACGGAAATTCGACGGCGCCCTGCACCAGTCCCGCACGACGTATCCCCGCACGTGAATCCCGGAGCTTTCAAAGTCCCCGGGGATGACCCCGTAGTTCCCAATCAGGGGGAAGGTCTGCATGACGATCTGCCCGTAGTAGCTGGGGTCCGTGAGGGTCTCCAGGTAGCCCGTCATGCCCGTGGTGAACACGGCCTCCCCGGTGACCGTCCCCGCAGCTCCGAAGCTTTTGCCCTCAAACACATGCCCGTCGGCGAGCACGATAACCGCCTTCTGTTCCATGGGCAGACTATACCCGATTCACGCCGCCCCGGTCAACCTGCCCTACACGTTGAACTTGAAGAACACCACGTCCCCGTCCCGGACCGCGTAGTCCCTGCCTTCGATGCGGTACTTCCCGGCCTCCCGGATTTTTGCTTCCGTGCCGTAGGCGACCAGGTCGTCGAAGGAATAGACCTCCGCCTTGATGAACCCCCGCTCGAAATCCGTGTGGATGGCGCCCGCCGCCCTGGGGGCCAGGTCGCCCTTGCGGATGGTCCAGGCCCGGCATTCGTCTTCCCCGGCGGTAAAAAACGTGATGAGCCCCATGAGCCTGTACGCCGCCCGCGCCAGGAGGGAAAGGCCGGACTCCTCCAGCCCCAGTTCCGCCAGAAACTCCTTTTTTTCTTCGTCGCTCTCCAGGAAGGCCAGTTCGGACTCGAATTTGCCCGAAATCACCACGGTTTCCGCCCCCTCCCTGGCGGCGATGTTCCTTACGGCGTCGATGTGGGGGTTGCCGTGTTTTACGCCCCCGTCGTCGGTGTTGCACACATAGAGCACGGGCTTCATGGTGATGAGGTGCAGGTCGCCGACCGCCTGGCTTTCTTCCTCCGAAAGACTCGCGGCGGAGGCGCGCTCCCCGTTTTCAAGGAGGGGTTTGATTTTGCCGATCGCGCTGAGCACCGTGGCGGCCTTTTTCTGCTCCTCCTTGCCCATCACCCGGCTTGAGCGCTCGGCCTTCTCCCGGCGTTTTTCCACCGTGTCCAGGTCCGCGAAGGCGAGCTCCATGTTTATGGTTTCGACGTCGTCAACGGGGTCGACCTTGCCCGCCACGTGGATGATGTCCGGGTCGTCGAAGCAGCGCACCGTGTGGGCAAGGACGCTCACCTCCCGGATGCGGGAGAGGAATTGGTTCCCCAGGCCCTCCCCCCTGGACGCGCCCTTTACAAGCCCGGCGATGTCCACGAATTCCACCGTAGCCGGGACCCGCCGCTTGGGGGAGAATTTCTGCGTCAGAACGTCCAGCCGTTTGTCCGGCAGGCCCACGATCCCCACGTTGGGGTTTATCGTGCAGAAGGGATAGTTCGCCGCTTCCGCAGGAGATGCGGTGAGGGCGGAAAAAATCGTGGACTTCCCCACGTTGGGAAGCCCCACAATGCCGCAGTTTAAGGCCATTACTTTGCCAAAATCCGCGCCAGGTCCGGCGTCTTCTTGAGGTCCTTCACGAGACCCTCCGCCCTGGCCTTGTTCACATAGTCCGGGGACTGGAAGGTGTAGGTGAAGTTGGTGTGCACGTCGTAGGTGCCCTTCATGAGGGCGTAGGCGTCCTCCGTCATAACCAGCTCCTCGTCCGTGGGGATGACGAAGATCTTTACCGGGGACCCGTCGGTGCTGATGAGGGTCTCCGCGTTCCTGGTGCGGGCCAGCTTGTTCTTTTGGGGGTCAAGGACGATGCCCAGGGGTTCCAGGCCCGCGCAGATTCCCGCCCGGGACTCCCAGCCGAATTCGCCGATCCCCGCGGTGAAGACGATGGCGTCCACCCTGCCGATGGCGCCGACGTAGGAGCCGAGGTATTTTTTTATCCTGTAACATTCCATATCGAACACGAGCTTGGACCGCTTGTCCCCGGCGGCGATGGCCGACTGGATGTCCCGCATGTCCGCGTACTTGCCGCTTATGCCCAGGAGACCCGACTTCTTGTTGAGAATCTCGTCGATCTGGTCGATATTCATGCCGGTCTTCCGCATGACGAAGAAGGGAATCGCCGGGTCAACGTCGCCGCTCCGGGTGCCCATCACCAGACCCTCCAGGGGGGTCATGCCCATGGACGTGTCCACGCAGACCCCGTTTTTGACCGCGCAGATGGACGCGCCGTTGCCGATGTGGGCGATGATGAGGTTCGTGTCCGAGGGCTTCCTCCCCAGGAGGACCGCGGCGCGTTTTGCGGTGTAGAGGAAGGAGGTGCCGTGGAAGCCGTAGCGGCGGACCCCGAATTTTTCGTACCATTCCCAGGGCAGGGCGTACATGTAGGCCGTGTCGGGCATGGTCTGGTGCCAGGCCGTGTCCATGATGGCGCAGTGGGGCACCCCGGGCAGGACCTTCTGGGCCCCCTCGACCCCAAGGATGTTCGCCGGGTTGTGCAGGGGCGCCAGGTCGGAGAGCTGCCTGAAGGCGTCGAGCACCTCCGGGGTGATGACGACGGACTTGGTGAATTTGCTCCCTCCGTGGACGAGCCGGTGCCCCACGGCCTTGATGACGGACATGTCCTTGATGACCCCCACGTCCGGGGCGGTTATGGTGTTGATGATGAGCTCCACCGCTTCCTTGTGGGTTGGGCACGGGGATTGCCGCACATATTCGTCCCTGCCCTTTGCCTGATGGGTTATCTGGGATCCCTCTATGGTGACCCGCTCGACCTGCCCGGAGGCGAGGACGTCCTTGTTGTCCCAGTCATAGACCTGATATTTTGCGGAAGAGGAGCCGCAGTTCAATGTGAGAATAACCATAGGTTTTCCCCCCTTAAAAAAAAATGATGAATTTATTATAGCACAGAAATCACCCCGTGGAAAGGGAAAACAGCGTATTTAACCCGGCGATGCCGACGGGGATGAGGAGGTTGTCCAGGTCCCGCAGGGGGAGGATCTCCAGGGCCGTCCCCGCGAAGGCCGTGATGAGGGACCGGGCCGCGTCCCCGGTGACCGCGAAGGACGAGGCAAACACCGCCGCAAAACACGCCAGACTCCCGGCGCAGGTCTTTCCCCGGACGAGGGGCGCGGGGACTCTGCCGAAGCATTTTCCCGCCAGGCTCGCAAGGCCGTCCCCGAAGACCAGGGCGAAGATCCCCGTCTCCGCGGGCGCGCCCTTAAAGAGGAGGGCCGTAATCAGAATCCCCAGGCACAGGGTGACCGGCCCGAGCACGAATTTGCCCTCGTCCCGCCTGCGGGACGCCGCCGCCGTCACCGCGGACACGAAGGGCACGGTCCTTCCCCGGTTCCGCAGGATCTCGGCGGCCACGTAGAACACGAGGACCCCCGCGAGGAGGGTCAGGGTGGGGATTCTGGCCGCCCGGAGCAGGAAGGGGATGAAGGCCCCGCAGAGGTGAATCGACTTCCGGAGAATCTCCTTGACGACCTCGTTGCGTTTTTTTGTCGCTTCAATGCTGTAGGCGGAACAAACCGTAGGCCCCCTCCTCGGTCAAGGAATCTGTTCACCCATAAGGGTCCTGGGAATTTCCGTGTAAATCTCCGGCTCGTATTCCGCCAGGGGATAGGTGATGTAGGAAATATTCCGTTCCGCCAGGTTGCTGCCCCCGGGCCGGATCATGGTTTCCCGGTTCCGGGCGAGGGCGTCGTAGGCCCGGACCGACTCCGAGAGCCGCACCAGGCCCTCGGCGTTTTTGGCGCTGTCCCCGTACTGCCGGGCGATCCGGTGCAGGGTGACCCCCATGTTGTTCGCGGCCTTCATGTATAAGTCCACCAGCTCGTACTGGTCATCCCGCACCTGGGGGAGGAGCACCCCGAACCGGGCCCGCTGGGCGTCCAGGATGTCGAGGAGTCTGCCGTAGTAGCCCTCGGCTGCGGAATTGTCGTTCCTGAGGGACAGGGTGTTTGCCAGGGCAAGGAGGGTGTGGGTGTCCCTGGGGACTTCCTCAAAGGTCTTGATGAACGAGCCCAGGGCCGCGCCGTAGTTCCCCCGGGTGTACTGGATGTACCCAACCTTGTACCGCACCTGGGGGATGTCGTACCTGTTTGCGACGGCCCCCTCGTAGTTTTTTAAAGCGCCGTTTAAGTCCCCGGAGATGAAATACTCCAGGTCGCCCATGTCGCTGTAGAGCCTTCCCACGTCGGCGTTGCCCCTGAGGGCGCTGGCCCGCGCTTCCCGCTCAAATTCCGCCAGGCCCCTGCCGAACAATTCCTGGGCCCGGAGGTCGTTCTTTTCGGCAAAATAGATTTCCCCCAGGAGGCGGCAGGCGTTTATCTTTTTTAAAATCCTGCGGTGGTTCTGGGAAGGGGCGGCGTCGAACAGCTTGAGGGCCTCCTCCAGCACGGACTTGGCCTGGGTGGGCATATTGGCCCGGACGAAGTACCTGCCGAAGTTGTAGGCCCCCTCCGGAACCGACGGGTCCGCCTGGATAGCTTTTTCCAGCAGGTCCCTGAGGTCTTCAATCTGGGAGCGGAGGTACTCCTCCGCCGGGGGAAGGGGGCCGTAAAGCTTGTCCAGGAGGAAGCCGCTGAGCTCGATCAGGTCCCGGCTGCCCAGGGGCATCTTCTTTTGCCGGTAGAAGGTGTTCTTGAGTGAGAGCACCTCCCGGAGGTTATCCTTGCGGATGAAGTAGCGCATCATCCGGGCCAGGTATTCGTTTTGGCTGCCGTAGAGTTGTATCAGGGTGGAATAGACCTCCCTGGCGTCTTCAAGCTTTGCCGGATCAAGGTCCGTGCCCCATTCCAGGAAAATATCCCCCAGAAGGAGCAGCCCGCCGGAATCGTTGATGTGGTAATCCAGGACCTGCCTGCGCACGATGTCCACGGCGCCCTCGTAGTTGGCCCGGTCGTAGAGCTCCATCTCCGCGTATTCCAGGCCCGCCTGTTTTTCGTGGTTGAACCGGGCCAGAATCTGCCGGTACATCAGGGCCGCCCGGGCGTACTGCTTCTTCCTCCGGTATTCCCTGGCGTAGGTGTAGAACCACCGCTTCTTTTGACTGTATGTCAGGGCCTCGTCGAATTTTTCCTCCGAGAGCTCGTACAAATCGCTTTGAAGGAGGGTGTACCCCTCCTTGTAGATCTTCTCGGCCCTGAGGGGCTCGTAGACGACGTGCCGTCCGAAAAGATACAGGAAGAACACGAGGATTGTCGCAAAGATGGTGACAAGGGCGCCGGGAAGTATCCGGTTTTTCAACTGGTATTCCAGGGACCGCTTGTAGCGCTCGTATTCCGCGGCGGTCCGTTTCTCGAAATCCCTGGGGATGACGATCACCGTGTCGGTGTATTTTTCCAGTTGACTGGCCACCTGCCTGGGGCCCGCCTTTTTGATGATTCTCTGGATGACCTGGAAAATGACGTCGTCGTTGAATTCGTTGCCTACGATGAGTTCTTCTATTGCCAGGCGCAGGTTGAGGGGGTAGTGGGCAAGGTTCTTCTTGAAAAGCTCGTATTCCTTGTCCGTGAGGGTGTTCCGCTGCCGGGCTTCTTCCTGCTTTCCCCTGCCCCGCTGTTTTTTGGGCCCCTTCCCGTCACCGGCCCCATCGGGGACGCCGAAATCATCCTCCCCGGCGGACTCCTCCGGGGCGTTCTCGTCCAGAGCGGGACCCAGGGGAATCTCGATCTCCCCGGGGGCAAATCCCTCCCCCACGGGCACACCCACCCCGAAGCGTCCCGCCGCGTCGTCAAAGTCCGGGAATGAGACCTCCCCGTCCGTCTGTTCCACGGGAACGGGGCTTTCAGCTCCCTCCCCGGCGGGACCCTCAGGGGCCGTTTCCCCGGGGCCTTCTTCCGGGGCCGGGGGGGCTTTTTCAGCCGGACCTGCCGGAGCGGGACCGGGCGCGCCGGGAACTTCGCCGAAGAAGTCCTCGGGCAGTTCAAGCTCCCCCTCCCCTTCCCCAGGTTCCGCCCCGGCGGGCTCAGCGGCGCTTTCTGCCGGCTCCGGCCCGGCGGGCTCAGCGGAGCCCTCCTCCGGCTCCGTCCCGGCGGGCTCAGCGAAGTCCGGCTCCGGCTCCTCCACGGCCAGCTCAGCGAAGTCCGGCTCCGGCCCGGCATCGTCCTCCGGGCTCCCGTCGTCTTCTTCGGGCCATTCGCTCTCCCCTTCTTCCTCAGCCGGACCCTCCGCGTCAGGGAACAGGCCCTTCAGGATGTCGGGGTTGTTGAAGTCACCCTCCTCCGGGAGGTCCGGGAAGTCCGCGGCCCCCTGGGGGAGGTCTTCTTTAGGAGAGCCCCCGCCCGCGGAGGCCGGGGGAGCCTCTCCGGAGGGCGCGGGTATATCGGGCAGGTCGGGAAAATCAACGTCCAGGTCGGGGTCGATGGCGAAGTCCAGGGGGACTTCCTGGGGCGGGGCGGGTTCCTCCGGAGCCGGGGGCGCTTTCTGCGCCGAGGGGGTCTCCGGGGCCGGGGGCGCTTTCTGCGCCGGCTGTTCATCCCGGACGGCGGGTTCAGGGGGCGCGCTCCGGGGAACTTCCTCCCCAGGGGCGTCCTGGATAAAGTCGGCGGAATCATCCGCCTCGGAAGCGTCCGCGGGCAGGGGATACCGAACCTCCGGCTCACCCTTGTTCCGCCGTATGTCCGGCTCGCCGCCTAATTGTGAGACATCATCAATAAAACGTCTAAGTTGCTGCAAACCGGGCATTGGCTGTCGTATCCCCTCACTACTATTATACTAAAAAAAACACCTTTGTATATCATCGGCATTAGTTAAGGACGGCTAAAGGGAACCCTTCCTATCTTTAGTTTTTTGAGAAAAAACCGATAGTCATACTATGAGACGTTTTTTTCCCCTGGTTTTGGCCCTGCTCCTCATCAGGACCCAAACCGGAGCTCAAACCGTGGACACTTACGACCGGGACGTGATTATTTCGGAAATCAACTCCCTGGGCGCTCCCTACGTGCGGGGGGACTACATCGTGTTTACCGCGAGGGCGGACCGCCGTCACGTGGGGGCGGCCTTTGACTTCGAGGGCTTCAGGGTGATTCACACCTACGAGCGGATCGACACCAGGGACATTGACGGCAAGGTCATAAGCTCCCTCTACTTCCTGGTCATGAAAATCCCGGACAACACCGACACCCTGGCCTACCGGGTCATCACCGACGGCCTGTGGTCCGCGGACCCCCTCAATCCCGATGGTATATGGGACGCCGATTCATCCTCCACCCTCTCCATCGTCAGGGTGCGCCGTGACCCCCTCCCGGTGACTCGGGAAATCCAGAAGGGGCTGGTGCGGTTCGTCTTCCGGGGCAGGAGGGGCCAGAAGATCCAGCTCAGCGGCACCTTCACCAACTGGGATCCCTTCATCTACGAGATGCGGGAAACCTCCCCGGGGCTCTACGAATGTGATGTGCGTCTCCTGCCCGGCGCCCATTACTACAATTTTTACACGGGCCTTACTCCGGTCGTAGACGCGGAGAATCCGGCCAGGGCATACACCCCGGACGGGAGGATCGTGTCGATGATTCAGGTACACTAGGGTGAAACGATGAAAAGGATCGAGTTTGTTTATCACGGCCCCATGATGACTTGCCATGACCAATGTTTTATGCTACCGTGCATCCGGATTGTAAAGAGGCAGTCTGATAATTAGGAGTCCACCTCTGGGGAGGTTTCATGTTTGTCCGTTTAAAAAAAACTTGCCGCGGACGGGTTCTTGCTGCACTCTTTACCCTTGCCGCCCTGTGCGCGGGGGCCGGGGGCGGAGCTTTCGCCCAGACCGTCCACATCGAGGCGGGGGTGGTCTATCCCCTCATCTACCTCGTGGATAAAAAGTCCTTCTCTGGAACCAGCCTTCCGGGCATAGAAGCGGCCGGGAGGGTCTACTTTAACGATTTTATCGGCGCGGGGGTCAACGGTATGGTTTCCTTCCTCACAACGGAGGATTTAGGGTTCGGCACACAAATCCAGTTCCTTGCGGGGCCCACCTTTCTGTCCCGCATGGAAAAGCTGGCCTTTACCACAACGACCGGATTCTACGGATACCTCCTCTTCACCGGGCGGGGAAACGCGATGGAATTCGGTATGGGAGTTTCCTGGGGCGCGGAGTTCCACTTCAACAATCGCCTCTACGCCTATGGCCGCGCCCTGGGGGCCGCCAGTTTTTCCGGGCACCTATCGGTCATCCCCTGCCTGGGGGTGGGGTTCAAAATCAACGACCGGCCCCGCAATGCGGCCCAGGGACAGAGTCAGGTCCAGGCCGTCCCGCCCCCGCCCCAACCGGCCGCCCTGGAGGAACCCCAGGAGATCAAGCTCGTCATGGGGCCCCTGGTGTTCTGGGGGGACGATGACTTCTGGGGCAATGAACCCGAGGGCGAAAACATCAGGAATAGTGTCGCCCTGGAACAGATCGCTATTTTGTTCAACAGCGCCTTCAAGGACTATGACATCATGATAGTGGGCTACGCCAACCCCGCCGAGGGGAAGTCCGATTCGGACCTGCGCTCCCTTAGCGGCGCCCGCGCCAAGTACATCATGGACATTCTCCATGACCTGTATGAGGTTGACAGCGACCGCATGACCGCCGTAGGCGCGGGGGGGCAGCCCACCGTAGTGGACCCCGGGGACCCCAACAACGGCTGGACCAACGGCCGGGTAGAATTCACCGTCAAGAAGAAAATGCCCTAAGGACACGCTGATTTCGGCGTCCATGTTGACAGCCGGAGCCCGATCCCCTACAATGCTCCCATTATGACAGACAATTCTGTGCGCCGTCACGTGCTTTCGGTGCTTGTGGATAACCGGGCGGGCGTCCTGAGCCGGGTGTCCGGGCTGTTCAGCCGGCGGGGGTACAACATCGACAGCCTCACCGTCGGGGTCACCTCGGACCCAAAGGTGAGCCGCATGACCATCGTCGTCACCGGGGACGACTTCCTCCTGGAACAAATCACCAAGCAGTTGTCAAAGCTCGTGGAAGTGATTTCCATCCGCCCGTGCCCCCATTCGGAGACGGTCATGCGGGAGCTGGCCCTGATCAAGGTGGCCACGGACGAGGTCAAACTGCACCAGGTGCTCGAATCCGCCAACATCTACCGGGCCCGGATCGTGGACGTGTCCCTGAACTCGGTGGTCATCGAAGTCACCGGGAGCGAGGACAAGATAGCGAGCCTGATACGGCTCCTGGAGCCGGTGGGCATCAAGGAGCTCGTGCGCACCGGGCTCACCGCCATGGGCCGGGGGGGCGGCGTCCTCTAGGGTCCATGGAAAAGGCGATTTTCCTTGACATCGACGAAACCCTCCTCTGCCGGGGCAAGGGCCCTTCCCCGGTCGACCTGGAGAAAATCATCGAGGCAAAACACCGGGGCCACCGGGTGCTGGTGAACACGGGGCGGTCCCTGGCGAATCTGCCCGAAGATCTCCGTGACGCGCCCTACCTCGACGGCTACGTGCTCGGCGCGGGGGCCCACATCATCCTGCACGGCAAAACCCTGCGGGAATCCTGGGTAAGCCCGGAGGCCCTGCAAAGGATCTGCGCCTTCTACCTGGCCCGCAAAAAATGGTGCGCCTTCGAGGGCGAAAGGGGGGTCTACGCCATCAACCGGTGGCCCCCCTTCCTCTTCCTGCTCGACCTCCTCCCGGTGGAACGGGCCGACGCCTTTTCCACAACCTATAGGGACGACAGAATCACAAAAATCACCATCCAGGGGAGCGCCTCAGAGGAAGAGCGGGCCCTCCTGTCGGACCACTTCAGCCTGAACCGCTTCGCCGCGTATTTCGAGGGCATCGTCAGGGGGGCGAGCAAGGCCCAGGGCATGATGACCGTGCTGGAGGCCCTGGGGATTCCCGTGGAAAACAGCGTCGCCGTCGGGGACAGCCTGAACGACCTGGACATGATCTCCGCTGCCGGGGTGGGCGTTGCCATGGGGAACGCCTGCGACGAGATAAAACGCGCGGCCCGGTACGTCGCCGCGGACTGCGCCCACGGGGGTGTGGCCGAGGCGATCGAGCGCTGGGTGCTGGCCCCTAATCCGTAGCGGCGGTTCTTCCCCCCTACTCCGCCGTCCCGGGCGGTATGTAACTCACCCGGATGTAGCCGTTGCTGCCGGCTGCCGTGGGCTTGTCGACCCACCCTGCGCCGCCGCTCTGGACGGTGACACCCTCCGAGAACTGGTACTCCGGGAAGTCCGCCAGGAGCGCGAGGTGGTATGAGTTTTCGCCGCCCGGTTCGCCGCCGCAGCCGGCGAGGCCGAACACGTAGCCCGAGCCGCCGCCGCCGCCGGTGCCATAGCTTAACCCCGAGGAACCGGCTCCGCCGTAGTAGCCGCCGCCGCCCCCGCCGCCGGACGTATAGTAGGTGTTATTACAGCTTCCGCCCTTACCGCCTGCTCCCCAGGCGCCGGCAGTGTCGCCCGTGCCGCCTGTAGTCTGTGTACCCCCAGTGGCGGCGCCGCCGCTCGCGCCTGAGAGTCCCCCGCCAACCCGGCCGTTGCCGAAATCGGCGCCGCCCCCGCCTCCAGCGACCAGGATGCGCCGGGCAAGCACGGTCGCATTGTTCCATGTGTTGTTCGACAGACTTATGGATGATGCCCCGCCTCCCCGGGCGCCGTAAGTAGCGGGACCCGCCTGTCCGGCGACAGTTCCGCGATCTCCACCGCCGTTAAAGGTACTGGCCGCAGCACCGACATAGAAGTACAGCTCGCTTCCCGAAGCCACACTCAGGGTCCCCTTCGAGTAGCCGCCCGCGCCGCCCGTATGGGAGCCGCCATACTCGCTGCTGGCATTGCCGCCGGCGGCGCCCCAGGCCTCAAAGGTGTAGGCGATGGTTCCGTCAACAGCAGCGGGCGTCCACGCCGCGGCAGCGCCCGTGTAGGCGTAATTAGCAACCATGCCGCCGGTGGCGCTGTCGTAGGCCCAGGGGCCGGCAACGGCGTACCAGTGGGCGTAGAACGTCTTGTTCAGTCCGATGCAGGCAAGTATATCGGCGGCGCTTTGCAGGGTTCCCCCGGTGTCCGCGTCGTACCAACCCAGGAACACCATGCCGGTCTGCGCCTTAACGGGCCAGGGGATATCCGCCGCACTAAAGGCATGTTGTTTGGATACCGAAACGCTTCCGTCCACCGTAACGCCATTGAAATCGAAGATCATCGAGTCCGGGTAGATATTCGCCGTCCATGCGGCGTAGACCGTGGTGTTATCCGCTATCGCCCAGGGGGTAAGGCTCGCGCCGTTTGCTCCGGTCAGTTGTGCGCCGGTTGCGACGGACTCAGCATACCAGCCGATGAAGGTATAGTGTTCCCGCACGGGCACATCCAAGGCATAGGGGGAGTTGTAGGTTACAGTCTTTGACGCGGGGCTGACCGTGCAGCCGTCCGCCGTGGAGTAGGTTACCGTGTAGGTGTTCGCCGTCCAGACGGCGTAGAGGGTGAGACTCTCCTCAGGGGTCATTGACGCTCCCGCCAGATAGCTCGGCTCCGCGTCCTCCGCATCGGCGGACCACCCGGCGAAGGCGTACCCGCTTTTCCACAGGCCCTCCCCCTCCGCAATGGTCACGCCTTCCCCCTCTTGCACCGTCTGCGCCCCGGGGACCGGGCCGTCCCCCCCGTTGGCGTGGTAGGTTACCGTGTAATAAATGACAGTGGGCGTTTCCGGGTTAATTGGTGTCGCAGGAGGCGCCGCCGGGCCGGAGGGGGTCCCGGCCTTTTTTTCCCGGTCTTCAAGATAATCCTGCAATGAGTAGTGATCGCAGCCCCCGATGAACAGGGCCGCCGCCGCGGTGACAAGGCAGAGGACTACGAGGCAGAACCGCCACCGGCTCGTTAGACCCCTGTGTGTGGGAGGGGTACGGCTGATTTTTCTGGTATCCTGTTTATTCATCATGCTAATCCCTTCCCTCTCCGCTATATCAATGAAAAACAGGACTATAGTATATCACAAAAAACGGGTTATGTCAAAAAAATCATCACCTTGATGACGAATTTAACGTTTTTTTTACCGTGGAGGACGGACAGCCCTCACAGGATGAATTCCAGATAGTTCTCCGGGCTCACCGCCGTAAAATCCGCTCCGGGATAGGCCGACCCAAAGGCCGGGGGAACCTTCGGGATTCTTTTTTCTCCCCACTTGAACTCGAAGGCCCTCATAGCGCCGTCTCCGGTTTCGATGAGGTCGATTTCCTGGCCGTCGTAGGTGCGCCAGAAGTAGTATTCCAGGCCTTGCCCCCGGTGGCAGCTGTCCTTGATACGTTCCCCCAGGAGGTAGCTCTCCCAGAGACAGCCCCCGTCCTGCCGCAGGGCCAGGGGCCTGAAATCCCCGATGAGGGCGTTGCGCACCCCGTTGTCCCAGAAATACCACTTGCAGGACTTGACCACCTCCTTGCGGAGATTCCCGGAGTACGCCCCCAGGCGGTACACCACAAAGACATCCGCGAGCAGGCCCAGGTATTTCTCCACGGTGTTCTTGCTCAGGCCGAGCTGCCGGCCCAGTTCGTCGTAGGAAACCTCGTTCCCCATCTGAAAGGCCACGAGCCGGAGGAGATTTTGCAGCTTGAGGGAATTCCGCAGGCCCTCGAAGGACAGGATGTCCTTGAGGAGGTAGGAGTTCACCAGATCCCTAAGGTAGGCCGCCCTGTCCCCGTTCCTTTCCATGAGCGCCGCCTCTGGATAGGAGCCGTAGATAAGCCGATCCTCAAGGTTCCGCCGGGTTTCCAGGGGATTTTCCCGGGCGTCCAGCTCCCGCTGGGTGAAGGGGAACAGGTGGAAACTCCGGCTCCGTCCCACCAGGGGCTCCCCGGCCTTCTGGGTCAAATCAAAGGAGGAGGAACCCGTGGCGAGTATGCTGACCCGGGGGACCTCGTCGGTCATCAGCTTGAGTTTTGCGCCGACATCCGGCACGTTTTGGGCCTCGTCCAGGGCAAAGAGGGTGACCCCCTCAAGGAGGCGGCGGTAGCCCGCGGCGCTCCGCTGTTCCAGGAGGGCGTGGGTGTCGTAGTCCTCCCCGTTGAGGAGCAGGGTTTGCCCCTTCCAGTCCCGAAGGATTCGGGCCATGAGCACGGTTTTTCCTACCCGCCGGGGGCCGATGATGAGGGCCGCCCTATGGGGCTTCAGGTACGATTCGATCCGTTTCTGGACCGTCCGGGGCACGTCTTCCATGCTTTAATAATAGGGGAAAATGTAAAAATTGTCAATACGTTGACGAAATTTCTATAAAATTTGTCAACATATTGACTAAATTTCTATAAAATTCGTCATTATGTTGACGAATTTAACGTTTTTACCGGGGAGGACGGAGGCAGGCGGCCCTTTGTACCGTGTCCGCGGCGGCGGGGCCCCCGACGGCGGCGATGAGGGCCAGGGCGAATTCCTCCGCCGCCCCCGGACCCTGACCGGTGATGAGACGCCCGTCGGTCTCCACGGCCCGGTTCGTTTTTGTGCTTGCGGCCATGAGGGCCTCGTACCCGGGTCCTGCCCAGAATTCAACGTCCCCTTCCATGCCGGGGTAGCAGGTGAAGGTCTTGCCCGTAAGGAGGCCCAGCCGGGAGAACACCACGATGGGGGACGCGCAGATCGCCGCGGTGATTCCCCCGGAGTCCCTGGTTTTCAGGATGAGGGAGACCGCGTCCTTTGAGGAAGCGATGTTGGAAGCTCCGGGCATTCCGCCGGGGCACACGACCGCATCGGCCCCCGAGGGGAACCTTGCCAGGGCCTCCCTGACCGTGAGATCGCAGATGACCCCGATGCCGTGGGCGCCGGTCACTTCCTTGCCGCTCCCGCAGGACACGGAAACCGCCTGGACGTCCGCCCGCCTGAGGTAGTCCAGGGGGGTTACGGCCTCCACTTCTTCAAACCCGTCGGCAAAAAAAATCACTACGTTTTTCATTAAAACCTCCGTAAAATTGACCTGTGTGTTTTCATTGTAGCGCTTTGGGGGTATAAAGTAAATATGAAGACAAACTACCACACCCACTCGGTGTTCTGCGACGGGAGCGCGACGGCGGAGGAGATGGTCCTCGCGGGGATTGACGCGGGGCTGGACATCATCGGCCTGAGCGCCCACGCCATGTGGCCCTACTCGTCCCTGTGGCACCTCCCGGCCGGGGACTACGGGGCCTACGCCGCCGAGGTCCGGCGGCTGCAAGGGGTCTACGGGGATTCCATCACCGTGCTCCTCGGCTTCGAGGCCGACTACCGCCCGCCCCTGTCTGTCCCGACCAGGGACACCTACGCCCAATTCGCGCCGGATTTCCTGATAGGCTCGGTGCACTACATCGCCGGAGGGGCCTTCTGTGTGGACGCTCCGGCGGACGATGTCGGGCGCGGGCTTGCGGACCGGTACCGGGGCAACGGGAAGGACCTGGTGCGGGACTACTACGGGGCGGTGCGGGAGTGCCTGCGCACCTGCGATTTCGACATCATGGGCCACATCGACGTGGTGCGGAAACGGAACGGGCAGATTCATTTTTTTGACGAGGGGGACTCCTGGTATCGGGACGAACTTGAGGAGACCGCCAGGGCTGCCGCGGAAAGCGCCGTCATCGTGGAGATAAACACCGGGGGCATCGCCCGGGGCGCCATAGACGACGTGTATCCCTCCGGGGACTTCCTCTCCCGGCTCCACGCCCACGGGGTCCCGGTGATGATAAACTCCGACGCCCACGTCGCCCGGGACATCACCTGCGCCTTCGACCGGGCAAAAAAAGCCGCCAAGGACGCGGGGTACACCGAAACCGCCTACATCCTCGGTGGCAAGCGGTTCTTCACCCCCCTGTGACAGGGCCCTTGCCCATCCGTTCAATCCGTGATAGGTTCTTTTCATCATCATGAGTTTACCGGAACGGCGATGCACCTGATTTTTCGTTCACCTCCTACCATGGCCGTACAATGGAACAACAGGGCCATCTTCCGGCTCCTGTGGCCCCTCATCATCGAGCAGGTCCTTGCCCTGACCATGGGCGCGGCGGACACGGTGATGGTGAGCACCGTGGGGGAACACGCGGTGTCCGGGGTCAACATCGTGGACAACATCAACAACCTCCTCATCATCGCCTTCACGGCCCTGGGCACGGGGGGCGCGGTCGTGGCGAGCCAGTACATCGGCCGGAAGGACAGGAGGAATTCGAGCCTGGCCTCAAAGCAGCTCGTATACATCATCACGGTGATTTCCCTCGTCATCACCCTGGGGGTCTTCCCCTTCCGCCGGGGACTCATCGGCCTGATCTACGGCAGAATCGAGGGGGACGTGATGGCCTCGGCGGGGCTCTACCTGGGAATCACCGCCCTGTCCTATCCCTTCCTGGGAATCTACAACGGCTGCTCCGCCCTGTTCAGGGCCGCCGGAAACAGCCGGGTGCCCATGCTCATCGCCCTCCTGGTGAACGTCATGAACATCGGGGGGAACGCCTTCTTCATCTACGTGCTCCATATCGGGGTGGCGGGGGCCGCCATTTCCACCCTGCTGAGCCGGGTTGCCGCCGGGGCGGTGGTCCTCTTCCTGCTGATCCCCGACCGGGAGAGTCCCATCTCCCTCTCTGGAATCTGGAAGATTTCCTTTGCCCGGAACATGATTCACAACATCCTGAACGTGGGGATTCCCAATGCCCTGGAAAACTCCATGTTCCAGATGGGGCGGCTTTTGACCCAGAGGATTTTCACGGTCTTCGGCACCGCGGCCATGGCGGGGAACGCCATCGCGTCGGTGATCAATTCCTTCTCGTTTATGCCGGGGAACGCCTTCGGCATGGCCCTGCTCACCGTGGTGGGCCAGTGTATCGGCGCGGGGAATTACAAGGAGGCCGAAAGGCAGACCTTCAAGATCATGCGGGCAGCCTGGATAAGCATCTTCACCCTCAGCCTGGGCATCCTGGTGTTCCTCGAACCCCTGGTGAGTCTCTTCAACCTGAGCGCCCAGGCCCACGGCATGGCCAAGTCCTACCTCAGGGTCCACTGCGTCTCCATGATGCTGTTTTGGGCCTTCAGCTTCGCCCTGCCCAACGCCCTCAGGGCCGCCGGGGACAACCGGTTCGTCATGGTTGTGGCGTCACTCTCCATGTGGACCATCAGGGTGAGCTGCGCCTACATCCTCACCTTCGTGTTCGGCATGGGGCCCGTGGGGGTGTGGCTGGGGATGGGCCTGGATTTCGTGTGCCGGGGCGGTTTCTACCTCCACCGGTGGCGGCACGGCAGATGGAAGGAGAAACGGGTGATCACGGGATAAAAAACGCGGCGGCCCTGGCTTTTTAGCAAAACCTGTGCTATCATGGGGGGAGGAGCCTAAAACAGTATGGACGAGCTTACAACCCTTAAAAACTGGATACACGGGAACACGGCGGGCATGGTCGAACTTCAGACCCTGCTCACGTCGATTCCGGCCCTTGCGCCCCAGAGCGGCGGGGACGGGGAGGCAAAGAAATGCGCC
>JAISTZ010000086.1 GCA_031272345.1 Spirochaetaceae bacterium
GAGGGCTTCCTCTTGTTGCGGGTTTTATATCCCCTACAGGGCTGACCCCAGGGGGTTACCGGATTCCGCCCCTTCCCGGCGCCCTCTCCGCCGCCCAGGGGGTGATCCACGGGGTTCATCGCCATGCCCCGCACGGAGGGGCGGATGCCCCGCCACCGGGAACGGCCCGCCTTGCCGAGACTCACGTTCATGGAGTCCTCGTTGCCCACGGAGCCGATCGTGGCGTAACAGCGCTTGTGCACCCGCCGCAGCTCCCCCGAGGGCAGCTTGACCGTGACATAGTCCCCGTCCTTGGCGGCCACGAGGGCCCCCGTGCCTGCCGAGCGGGCCAACTGAGCGCCCTTGCCCAGGGTGAGCTCGATGTTGTGCACCGTGAATCCCAGGGGTATGATGTCCAGGGGAAGGGCGTTCCCCACGTCGGGGGCCGCGCTTTCGCCGGACATGATTTTTTGCCCAACCTTGAGTCCCTTGGGGGCGATGATGTAGCGTTTTTCGCCGTCGGCGTAGAACACCAGGGCGATGTTGGCCGTGCGGTTCGGGTCGTATTCGATGGTCTTTACCGTGCCGGGGATTCCGTGCTTGTTCCGCTTGAAATCGATCTCCCGGTAGCGCCGCTTGTGGCCGCCCCCCTGGTGACGGACCGAAATGCGCCCCTTGGCCCCGCGCCCGGCATGGGATTTTTTCCCGTGAGTCAGGGATTTTTCCGGCCTGTCCGCGGTGATTTCGTCCCGCTTGAGGTCCACCCGCATCCGTGTGCCCGGCGTTATTGGTTTATATACTTTTAGCGCCATACTTGCTCCTTACCCTGGGGCTAAATGCCCTCGAACACCTTTATTGTTTCGCCGGGGGCAAGCTTGACGATAGCTTTCTTCCAGCTCGCAGTCCTGCCCCAGCTTTTGCGTACCCGCTTCATCTTTCCGAACACATTCATCACCCGGCAGGCCTCCACCTTGACGTTGAACAGCTTGGAGACCGCGTCTTTTATTTGAAATTTGTTTGCCTTGGGATGAACCCGGAACACGTATTTTCCCTGCTCCCGGAGCTCAGTCGCCTTCTCGGACTGGACCGGAGCGATAAGCACGTCCTCGTAAAACATCAGTCAGCCTCCGCTTTGGGGTTGTAAAACTCCGCCAGATTCTTTGCCGCCGTCTCCAGCATGATGATTTTTCTGCCGTAGAAAAGGTCGTGGGCCCGCAGGCGGTTGAACGACAGGAAGGACACCGTGGGGATGTTCCGGCCAGCCCGCTTGATGAGGGGGTCGTCGTCCTTGAGGACGATGACGGTGCGGGTGTCCTTGGCGAATCTGTCCACGATGGCGACCAGCTCCTTGGTTTTGCCGCTTTCTATGGTGAAGTCCTCAACCACCACGAGGGTGTCGTTCTGGGCCTTGAGGCTCAGGATCGACTTCATCGCCAGGCGCTTCATCTTTTTGGGGATTGAATAGCTGTAATCCCTGGGCTTGGGGCCGAACATGGTGCCCCCGCCCACCAAAATGGGTGATTTTTTGTCCCCCCGGCGGGCCCGGCCCGTGCCCTTCTGTTTATAGGGCTTGGCGTTGCTGCCGTGCACTTCCGAGCGGTCCTTGGTGCAGGCCGTTCCGACCCGCATGTTGGCCAGCTCGTTTGTGATGGCGTAATAAATAACATCGTCGTTCACGGGAAGGGCGAACACCGAATCATCCAGGTCGATTTTTCTGAGTTCCTTGCCCTGTACCGAATAGACTGTTTTTTCCATAATAGTCTTCTCCCGCGCCTACTTTTTTACCGCCGACCTGACAATCAGGGTGCAGTTCCTGATGCCCGGCACCGCGCCGCGCACCAAAATGACCTTGAGTTCCGGGTCTATCCTGACGATCCGCAAATTCTGGACCGTGACTCTTTCGCCGCCCATGCGTCCGGGCATCTTTGTTTTTTTGAAACTGTGCCCGGGGGTTGTGCACTGGCCCGTTGAACCGGGCTCCCGGTGGAACTTGGACCCGTGGCTGGCCCGGCCCCCGTGGAACCCCCAGCGCTTCATAACCCCCTGAAAACCCTTTCCCTTTGAAACGGCCGTTACATCGAGGAAACGGACTCCGTCGAAAATCTCCAGCCCCACCTCGTCGCCCGCGGCAACGGGGGCGTCGAAATCCCGAAATTCCCTTAGCACCTTCTTGGGTTTGACCGCCTCCGGGAACTGCCCCCCGTAGGGTTTGGTTACCTTTTGGGGCTTCATATCGTCCAGGCCAAGGACAACCGCGTTGTAGCCGAATTTTTCTTTTGTCTTACAGGCAACGACCACATTTGGATCAACCCGGATCACCGTTACGGGGGTAACGTTTCCCGCTTCGTCGAACACCTGGGTCATGCCTTCTTTTCTTGCTATCAGACCTTTCATCGGTCTACTCCTTCCGGGGCCCGGGGCCCTACTGTTTTATCTCCACGTCCACACCGGCGGGAAGCTCCAGCTTCATAAGGGCGTCCATCACCTCGGCGGAGGGCTCGATAATGTCGATGAGCCGCTTGTGGGTCCGCATCTCGAACTGTTCCCGTGATTTCTTGTTTACGTGGGGGGACCTCAGCACGGTTACCTTGTTGATGCGCGTGGGAAGGGGGATGGGTCCCGAAACTTTTGCGCCCCCCTTCTGCACTGTCTGAACAATAGACTTTGCGCTTTGATCAATCAATTCAACGTCAAACGCTCTCAGTTTGACACGAATTTTTTCAGACGCCATTTTTCCTCCGGAAAAACGCGGGCGGCGGCCTGGGCCGCCGCTTTCGCGCTTATTCGATAATCTTTGTTACCTGACCGGAAGCAATGGTGCGTCCGCCTTCACGGATAGCAAGCTTGAGCCCCTGGTCCATGGCGATGGGGTAAATCAGCTCGCCGATAATCGTGACGTTGTCCCCGGGCTTTACCATCTCCACCCCCGAGGGGAGGTTGATGGTGCCGGTGATGTCGGTTGTCCTGAAATAGAACTGGGGCCTGTACCCGGCGAAGAAGGGCTTTTCCCGGCCCCCCTCCTCCTTGTTGAGCACGTAAATCTGCGCCTCAAATTTGGTGTGGGGCTTGATCGTGCCGGGCTTTGCGAGAACCTGCCCGCGTTCCACGGCCTTTTTGTCGATGCCCCGGAGGAGGACGCCGATGTTGTCCCCGGCGATGCCTTCGTCCAGCAGCTTGTTGAACATCTCGATGCCCGTGGCGACCGTGTTCTGGGTGGGCTTGATGCCGACGATTTCCACCGGCTCGTTGAGCTTGATGACGCCCTGTTCAACACGGCCCGTGACGACCGTGCCGCGGCCCGAGATGGAGAACACGTCCTCGATCGGCATGAGGAAGGGCTTGTCCTGCACACGGACAGGGTCCTTGAAGTAGGTGTCCATGGTGTTGAGGAGCTCGTCGATACAGGCGGTGGCCTCGGGATTGTCCGGCTCGGACATGGCCTTGAAGGCGGAACCCTTGATGATGGGCGTGTCCTCGGGGAAGCCGTTCTTCTGGAGGGCGTCCCGGACTTCTTCTTCTACCAGGTCGATAAGCTCAGGATCGTCCATTTGGTCGATCTTGTTGAGGAAGACGATCATGCCGGGGACGCCCACCTGGCGGGCCAGGATGATGTGCTCGCGGGTCTGGGGCATGACCGATTCCGGGGCCGCCACGACCAGGATGGCGCCGTCCATCTGGGCCGCGCCGGTGATCATGTTCTTGATGTAGTCCGCGTGGCCCGGGCAGTCGATGTGGGCGTAGTGGCGCTTGTCCGACTGGTACTCCAGGTGCCGCGTGTTAATCGTGATGCCCCGGGCTTTTTCCTCCGGCGCGTTATCGATGTCGTCAAACTTAAGCTCCTTGTCGCCGTATTTTCTTGCACAGTGCATGGTGATTGCCGACGACAGAGTCGTCTTCCCGTGGTCGATGTGACCGATTGTTCCCACGTTCATGTGGGGTTTAGTTCGATTGAACTTTTCCTTCGCCATAGAATCCTCCTTGACCAGATCTCAGGCAATAAATTATATTCGCGGTCCAACCGCCCATTGTATGCGCGAGTTTTCTACGATGATAATGAAGGGAAGTGTGCCCGCGGACGCCTGTGGAACAGGCGCTGCAAACGAAACCACCTAATCACCGTCAAACGTGCATTTGATGACCGGTTTGGCATCTTCTGACAAGGCCGAAGCGCTTGCCATTCTTGTCGTTTTCCGCAGCCGGAACCCCGGCCGCAGCCTATTTTTACGGGCACAACGGCCCGTTGTTGCCAGCGCTCACGGGATTTGCGCTGCAAAACCCGGAGAGCAAAAACCGCCTTCCGCGATTTTTGCGGCTCACCACCTGTAGTGGGCGAAGGCCTTGTTCGCCTCCGCCATGCGGTGGGTGTCTTCCTTCTTTTTGAAGGCGACCCCCGTGTTGTTGTAGGCGTCGAAAAGCTCCGACGCCAGACAGTCGCTCATGCCGTGGCCGTTCTTTGCCCTGCTTGCGGTGATTATCCAGCGCATCGCCAGGGCTTCCCTCCGGCTTTCGCGAATCTCTATGGGCACCTGGTACGTGGCCCCGCCGACCCGCCTGGACTTGACCTCCACCATGGGCTTGACGTTTTCCAGGGCCTTGAGGAAGACCTCCAGGGGATCCTTGTCCGCCTTTGCCCTGAGCCTGTCGAAGGCGTCGTACATTAACCGGAGACAGGTGGCTTTTTTGCCGTCCAGCATCATGCGGGTGACGAATTTTGACACCACGGGGCTGTTATATTTTGGATCCGGTTCAATCGGTCTGTTCAACGACTTATTTTTTCTTCCCATTCTCTTGTATCCTTACGCCTTGGGCCGCTTGGCGCCGTACTTTGAGCGCCCCCGCTTTCTGTCCTCTACCCCAAGGGTATCCTTTGTGCCGCGGATGATGTGATAACGCACACCGGGGAGGTCCTTGACGCGCCCCCCGCGGATGAGGACCACCGAGTGTTCCTGAAGGTTATGCCCGATACCGGGAATATACGCGGTTACTTCTATGCTGTTGCTCAAGCGCACACGGGCTACTTTTCTGAGGGCCGAATTAGGCTTTTTGGGCGTGACCGTCATGACACGGGTACAGACGCCGCGTTTTTGCGGGCAGGACTGTAAAGCCGGAGACTTTGTCCTGGATGCCACCGCCTTGCGTCCGTGCCGAATCAATTGGTTTATCGTGGGCATGAGCCTTTCTCCTTGCGCTTGCTGGTGTGAAGTGCCCTAACAGGGTATCACAGCTCAAATATTCGTGTCAAGGGGAAAGTAAAATTTTTTTTATTTTTTTTCATTTTTTTTAGAAAAAACGGGCTTCCAGGGCCCTGGCCTTCCGGGCGGCGCAGAAAAAACACACCGAAAGGAACGACGGCATGAGGGACGCAATCTTCTTTGCCCCGTTTCCGCCGCCCCTGGCCTGCCACGCCAGACTCGCCCGGTCCCAGGCGGCGAACACCGCCGGAATAAACGAAACGAACACCGAGAAGGTCCGGGCAAATTCCGCTTCCCCCCGCACCCGCCCCCCGGAGAGCTTCACCAGGGGTTTCCGCGCGTTTTCTTCTATATAAATGAGGGATTCCCCCAGGGCGGCGGAGGTGGTCGTTTTGAAAAAAAGGAGGGACAGGTCCACCAGAATCGTCAGGATGAAAAACATGTGCACAAAGGATTCATCGGGCAGCAAGAAGGCCCCCAGGGCTTCCGGGGACGAAAGGACCCGCCCGGCGTCCCTGCCCAGGGCAGCAAGCCCCATGGCGGCCTTTATTCCGTACAGGACGAAGAGATAGAACACCAGGGGCCGCCACTCCCGGGCCTGCTCCCCAAAGCCCGCTCCCACGGCGCGTCCCAGGAGGGACAGCCCCGCAAGCGCCAGGAGGGAGGCGAGGGGGGGGGCGGCCGGCGCCAGGACAGGCGCGGCCAGGGAACAGGCCAGGAGGAGGCCGAGCTTGAGGGCCGCCGGGGCGCGGTGGAGGAAGCTGTCCCCCGGCTTGTACTGGAAGAGGACGGTCCGGTCTAGCGCCACAGGAGGTCCCCCACGGTCATGTAAGCCCCCAGGGGGTAACGGATGCCCCAGGCGCCCAGGCGCTCCCTGAGGGACGGGAGGGCCTCCGGGGGACCGTCGAACACGATGCGCCCGGAAGCGAGAATCACCAGGCGGGTTGCCAGGGCCAGGCCCTTTTCCAGCTCGTGGGTGAGCACGAACACGGTCTTTCCCGCCCCCTTGAGGGACTCCAGGGCTGCGTTCACGTCCCGTACCCCGGGGAAGTCGAGGTTGGCGTAGGGCTCGTCGAAGATGATGACCGGGCAGTCCATGGCGAGGACCCCGGCCAGGGAGAGCCGCCGTTTTTCGCCCCCGGAGAGGAATCTGGCCGGGAAGTCCGCCTTGGCGGTGAGGCCCACCGCCCGGAGGGCCCCGTCAACCCGGCGGTTCACCTCGTCCCTGGGGAGCTTCAGGTTTTTGGGGCCCACTGCCGCGTCCTCCCGGGGGGTCTCCCCCAGGATTTGGCTGTCCGCGTCCTGGAACACGATGCCCACCCGCCCCTCCGCGGCGGCCCTGCCCGATGAGGGGGCGTCCAGGCCGGCGATCACGGACATGAGGAGACTCTTGCCGGACCCGTTGGCCCCGCAGACCAGGACGAATTCCCCCGCCTCCACGGCGAGGGAGACCCCGTCCAGGGCGTAAAAAAAGCCCTCCCGCACACGGCCGTCCCCCGCCGCCGGCCCTGTCCCCAGGCGGAACCGCCTGGTGACCCCCGAGAGCTCCACCGCCCTAGGCACGGGCTTCTTCTTCCCCCTCCGGGGAGATGTACCGGGCGACGACCGGGCGCAGCTTTATGGCCAGGGGAATCCCTATGAGGAGCTTGATTCCGTCACCCAGGGCGAAGGGGAGGAAGCCCGCGGCAATCCCCTGGGGGACGGTGAGCTTGAGGACCTTCACCATGTGGGCGATTCCGAAGCAGTAAATCAACACGAAGCAGATAATCGACGCCAGGGCGACCCTG